>JBCCQO010000162.1:0-7546 GCA_039024595.1 Pseudomonadota bacterium
AATCGTACTGCCGCTAGCGTTGCTTGATCCGGCCAGCGGAACCGGCCAATCGCCACGCCGGTACGCTGATCACCGTGCATCGTGTGCTTCTCTACACGAGGGGCGTGATACCTGGGGGCTTGACATAGGGGCGTGGGTTGAGAGGGTTTAGGTCGGTCTCGCAACAAGCAGGCGAACTAGTAGCGGCTGATACGTTTTTATTTCTTTGACGGACGCAAACCCCGCCTCATGGAGCATCGCGGTCAGTTCCTCGCGAGTGCGCGGCCGACCACTGCGCATCGCCCATAGATAAAGCTGAAAATACACGCCGACACTTGGGCTGGTCTTGGTGCCCGCCATTGGCTCGGCGATCAGTAAGATACCGTCATCACTGATCGCATCTCGCACCGCGTTGAGCAAGGAACGCACAGGCTGATCGTCGTGATCGTGAAGAATGCGCACCAGCGATACGACATCAGCATCGCGCGGTAGGGGATCGTCGAACATACTGCCAGCCGCTGCGCATCCGCGATCAGCCAGCTCGAGTTCGCGAAATCGATCTTCAGCCAGCGGCGCTACGGTGGGCAAATCGAATACGGTAGCTTCAAGTTTCGGGTAGCGACGCAGGGCCTCGGAAGCAAAGACCCCGCTCCCACCGCCAATATCGAGTAGGTGCCTTCTGCCTGCAATCGGCGCGTGAGCCAACACGTCATCGGCGACGAAACTTTGCGACTGGGCCATTAAATCGCTGTATCTCTGCGCGCTAGCACTCGCCGATTCATTCGCTGAGCGAGCGTATGTCCAATAGCGGCTGAGCTCCGTAGCGCCACGTGCTCTCAAGACTTCGGTGGGATTGGCGAAGTCACGATAGAGTAGCTGGTTATGTCTAATCATCGCGGTAATACCCGGATTCCCCCGGGTTGCCGCACCGAGTTCACCCAAGCGCCACAGACCGCTGCGAGTTTCCGAGACTAAACCGAGTTCGGATGCTGCCTTGAGCAAGCACTGGGCAGCCTCGTCGCTCATGGTCGCGAAGGTGCTGACTTCTTCGGTTGTCTTAGGTCTCTGTGCGAGAAACTCAAAAAGATCAAGCTGTACACAAGCCGTGAGAACCTGCGTGTGACTAAAACCGGTGGCGATTGCAAAGAGCTGACGAGCGCGCCGCTGCGCTATGCCACGGAAAATAGGGAAACGAAGTACGCGCTGATGAAAGCGACTGTTGGCTAGTAAACGGTCGCGAAGTCTCCGTATTGCTTCGACGGGCCCACGAGAATCCGCTTCGGGCGCAGAGACAGCGCCCTGTTCACCTCGGTTTGTGAGTAGGGAGTTCAGGCAGCCACCGGCTCGCAGGCTCGCGGTAAAAAGCGCTGAGACTGTTGCCGAACCACTTCTTGAAGCTCAGTTCGTCCCGGACACTCCGGTACCGCCGCGACTCCCTCTTCGACCAGCTCCCGCAGTCGGCGGGTCGCACCTTCGAGGCCGCGTTCACGCACGATGTTAGGTCGTGCAAGAGCATCATCAACACCAATGGGCTTGCCAATCTCCGCCGTTGTCGCCGTGGCGTCCTGGATGTCATCGGCCACCTGGTAGGCCTCGCCGATCTTATGTCCTAGAGCAACCCAGGGGACTACATCGACGCCGGCGCTGGCGGCGCCTGCAGCTGTCGCCGCAATAAACAAAGCCCCTGTTTTCGACTGATGATACAAAGACACATCGACCACCGGCTCCGATTCCCAGGCTTGCCCGGCGGCTATACCGCACGGGGATCCAACACCCTTGGCGATAATTCGCAACAGCTCCGGCACTCGCTCCTGTGCGGGCAAGTCTGCTCGCGCCAAGGATGAAAACGCAGCCACGATAAGCGCATCCCCGGCGAGAACGGCCAGGGGCTCTCCAAAAGCCCGATGAACAGAGGCTTGCCCCCTCCGTTCCGCCGCATTGTCAAAACATGGCAAGTCATCATGCACCAAGGATGCGCAATGGAGCAGTTCAACGGAAGCAGCCGCTGCTGCCGTGAGCTGTGGCGCATCCCCGCCGTTGGCCAACGCGACAGCCAAGCAGAGCTTTGGCCGCACCCGCGCTCCGCCTGGGAATACGGAGTGCCACAGCGCGGCGGCGAGTTTAGGTGGGCAACGAGCATCGGCCGCCTCAGCGACGATATCCCGCAGCACCGACTCAAAGTCACTTTTGGTCACCGACATAGCTCGACCCCTTTATACCGACGCCCCATTTCAGCAACGCCCCATTCCAGTAACGCATAGATAAAGCGCGTTTTGTTTATTTTAGTTTACATTTATCATGTACACTAATTTAGACACTCATGGAATTCAAGGCGTCATGAACGTTCCTCCACAAGCTTTCAACGGGCAGACAAAAGCCGTGGAGACGGCGATATTCAGCCAACACTTAAACTCGCCGGTCTACGAACATCGCGAGTTTGAGCTGGATTTCGGCCGCAGCGTCGCTAAAAACGGCTACCTGTGGTGGTACATCGACGCCATAAGTGATGATGGGCAGAACGCGCTCACACTGATTGTGTTCGTCGGCAGCGTCTTCTCCCCCTACTATGCTCGAGCCCGGCGCAATCGCTTGAGCAGTCCCGAACAGCACTGCGCATTCAATACGATTCTCTATGGGCCGAATGGACAAAAACGTTGGAGCATGACGGAACGATCTTCCCAGTCCTTGCGTCGATCCAAGAATCACTACGCGCTAGGCCCTAGCGAGCTACGCTGGAATGGAGAGGCGCTGAGTGCCAACGTGAACGAATGGTGCGTCCCGTTCCCGAGAAAGATGATTGGCACTATTCGAGTCAAGCCCTCAGCGGTCACTAGCCATACAATTCTTCTTGATGAACTTGGGCGACACCGGTGGAATCCCATCGCGCCGATGGCGAGGGTGGAAGTGGACTTTCCCGGCCTAAACACGAGTTGGAGTGGAGACGGCTACGTCGACTCAAATGAAGGCAACGAGCCGCTCGCGGACGGTTTTGTCGGCTGGGATTGGACACGGGTTCGCCTGCACGATGACGAGTGTGCCGTACGCTATGAAACCCGCCCACACCAGAGCCAGCCTAAACGCTTTGCGCTCAGCTTCGATGCTAACGGAGGTATTCGCGAAACAGAGCCGACTGACGCTAAGTCGATGCGATCGACCAATATTTGGCGTATCGATCGGAACATTCCCAGCGCTTCCGGTTATGACGATCGCCTTGAGCGCACACTCGAAGATACGCCCTTTTATGCTCGTTCGTTGATCAGTACCGCGAGGCACGGTCGGCACGGTCAAGGGTTCCACGAAAGTCTGTGTATGAGGCGATTTGAGCAATCCTGGGTACAAACACTGCTTCCCTTCAGGATGCCACGGGTTCCCTGAGTACCGGACTCTCAGACATAGGAACCTCAACCCTACGACGTTGAGAATGGAGTTCACGATCCCGGCGTTCAAGCTCGCCAAAGAGATCCAGCATCCACTCCAGATCACTCGCAGGCTTTGCAAAGACCGGCGCTTGATCATCAACGGGTAAGCCATCGACCGCGCGAATCAAATAGCGCACCTGCGGTAAAGGCTCTGCAGCGAATAGGTCTTGTTTGAAGCTCGGCTGCGTTAGCGCTTGGGCCGCTCGAAGGAGCTTCTTGCGGGCCGGCAGCACCGTCCGTTGCGAAACACTATCGCAGCCGCGCTGCATTAATTCATGCCCGATTCCCGAGTAGAGCAGACGAGCCGCATAGATTCCCGGTCGGCATTTAGAGGGTAGCTTTGCAATCCCGCAATCAGCACGCTCATAAAGACAATCAGCGACGTTCAGTAGACGGGTCACGACCGCACCGAGCTGAGAAGAGTATTCCGTTTTGTTGAGCAAGCGTGATGTATCAACGCCGTGCTCTCTTAGCCAGCGCATGGGAAGATAGATTCTTCCATTGCGCGCATCCTCTCCGACATCCCTGGCGATATTAGTAAGTTGCATCGCCACACCCAGATCGGCGGCGCGCGCTAGCATCTGCGAATCGCGCACTCGCATCAGCAAGGCCATCATTATGCCCACCGAACCGGCCACCCGAACCGCGTAACCGTACACGCCAGCAAGATCTTTGTAGCTCCTCTCTTGTGCGTCCCAAGCAAAGCCTTGAAGCAGTGCCTCAAGAACGGTTTTCGGTAAGCCGTATTCAGCAATAACGCGTACTAGCGCCCGATCGACGGCGTTGTCGGGTTCTGCTTCGCCGTACAAGCTAGCAAGTCGAGACTCGAACACGGCAAGTCCAACGAAGGGGTCGGCGCCTCCATCAATTGCATCATCCGCTTCCCGGCAGAACGCATAGAGCGCGTAGGCGGCATCGCGCACTTCCGCCGGCAGCAGATGGGACGCTAAAAAGAAACTCTTAGAACCGGTGCGGATCTTTGCTCGACAAAAGGCGATGTCTGAGCGTGAATCGGCTGGTATCTCCGGTCTGGAATCACGCATCGTGTCGGAATTTCTCTGACGCAAACCGCATAAATCTATCCCGCCCGTGCCCGCCCGGCCTCAGTTCTCCGAGTGAGTGCTTCCGCCGCCGGCACCACCGCATCCATCACCTTTGCAGAAGTGATCACACTCGGCACGCCAGCCCCCGGATGCGTCCCCGCACCCACTAAATACAAGCCCTCGACATCTTCACTCTTATTGTGCGGTCGAAACCACGCGCTTTGTGTAAGCACCGGTTCAAAACTGAAACCAGCGCCGCGATAGGAATGCAATCGGCTCTCAAAATCTAAGGGGGTCATTAGCTTTGACGTGGTGATATGAGAGGAAAGACCAGGAAGCACGGTTTCTTCCAAACGAGCTTCAACCTTCTCACGCAGCACTTCTGCGTAGCTATTCCAGTCCGTATCCCCTGATAAATTGGGAACTGGGACCAACGCATAAAAGGTATCGCAACCGTCTGGTGCAAGTTCCGGATCAAGCTCGGTCGGTCTGTGCAGGTACAGACTGAAGTCTTCCGCTAAGTGATGGCGCTTGAAAATGTCGCGCAGCAACCCCTGGTAGCGTGGCCCCAAGAGAATGGAATGCTGGGGCAGATCTTCGTAACGCTTATCGGTCCCGAAGTACCACACGAACAGGCCGGACGAAAAGCTTGCCCGCTCTACTTTTCGGTTAGTCCAAACGCGCCGGGTACTTTCCGGCAAAAGATGTCGATAGGTCCAAGCGGCATCTGCATTAGATACAACAATGTCGGCGCTGAGTTCTTCTCCGTTTGCTAATCGAACCCCGGCAGCACGACCTTGAGATACAAGAATTTCATCTACGGTGCTGTTCAGACGCACAGTGGAACCCTGTTCCTTTATCAGATTCACCATTGCCGTCACGAGAGCCCCGGTACCCCCAACGACGGAAAACATACCGAATTTTTGTTCGAGATGAGAAATCAGCGCATAGACGGCAGTCACTGACATGGGGTTTCCACCGATAAACAGTGGATGAAAGCTCAATACCATTTGAATTCGCGGATCTTTAACGTGACTACGTACCAGCGAATGAAGGCTACGCAGCCCCTGCATCTTCAACATGCTTGGGACCGCTTTTATGAGATCGGTGACACCGTTGTAGGGAATTGTGCCCAGCTCTAGGTAACCCAATTTATAAGCTTTCTCGCTCTTCTTGAGGAAGCTCTCATAACCGGCTACATCTCCAGGCGACAAACGCTCGACCTGAGCTCGCATTTTCTCCGGATCGCCGCTGTAATCGAAGGTTTCACCATCGTCGAAACGAATCTGAAAAAACGGCGCCATCATGCGCAGGTCAACATCGTCTTCGAGCTTGCGACCACACAACTGCCACAGCTCTTCCAAAAGAAAGGGCGCCGTTATGATTGTGGGTCCCGCGTCAAAGGTATGGCCATCCTGGCGGTACACATACGCTCGTCCGCCGGGCGCGTCTTGCTTCTCTAAAACGGTTACGCGGTAGCCCCTAGCGGCTAGCCTAATGGCGGCAGCGAGCCCACCGAACCCACTACCAATAATGATCGCGTGGGGGCGGATGCCAATACGGCCCTCCTCTCTCGAAGGCGCTAGATCAGAGACGATACTGTTCATTGGACACTGCTATTCATAGAACGCTGCCATGCATGAGACTCGATCTCCCTGGACGAACGATCGGAAAGTGCGCGCTGATATGCCCCTAACGATGCATCGCTCGTGCGTAAATTAATTTTTACAGAAATTTTGTAAATTAAAATTTACAAAACAGGATAGCAGCCTCGCTATCACTTGCCCAGCACTTGATGGATCGAGCAAGAGCGAAGAGTGTGGCTAGTTCAGCGTGACGATTTCACTGATCTCATTCGCCAATCGCTCTGGAGCCTCTTCATGCGCAAGGTGCCCTAGCGCTGGTAGTTCTCTTAGGTAGACTTCTACCTCGGTTTCGGTGCGGCCTTTGCTGTCAGTTGCGGCGCTGTGTACGGAAAGCCGGTCGAGCAGCTCATAGGCTTGTCGCGGTGATACCACTTCATCGCTCCCCCCCACCAATAGGTGCAGACGAGGCTCGAGGCGATCGAGGTTGCGTTCAAGTTGATGTAGGTCCCAATTCGCCATCATCCGTAGCGTTCCAGAAACGTGAGTCGGTGACGCCATGAGGGTGCGATAGCAGCGCGCCATCTCTTTGTTCAGCGCGGAGCCGGTGCGGCGCAACATCCGCTCTATGGGGTAACGAGTGACCGCATGAGCGGCGACGACGTAAGGAACCATTCTTGAAGACGCGAGCAGCTGAGCGGCTGAGCTAAGCACCGGCGCTGCGGCTCGGCCGAAAGGTAGAAGCGCGCCGTTTACCGAAATCACATGATCCGGGTTGTAACTCCCCCTCAGACACAGACCACAAGCGATCGCCGCCCCAGCGGAGTGCCCAACGATTGCTGTCGGTGAGAATTCGCAATAATCCAACAGTAGCCGCAAGGCTTTCGCCATACCCTCCAAGCTAATTCGTGAAGGATCCGCGATTTCGGAAAACCCTTGTCCGGGTAAATCGACTAGCAGGAGTTCCGCTTTATCTTCAAGGTAGCGCGCCACTGGATTCCAAGAATGTGCCGAGGCACCAGTCCCGTGCAGGAAAAGAAGTTTGCTGGTCCCCTGGCCAGACCGTTGAAAATACCAGGAGACACCTCCAATCTTGGCGCGAGACCCATTTTCTCGGCCGGGCCAGTAGCTCGGGGGGTTACGGGTAACGGCGGCGTTCATGCGCGGACGGTCGCGGACACAGCAGCTTGTAGATTCTTTGAGTCTGCGTTCGGCAGCGGTAGATAATCAACCGCCAACCACTCGGCGACGTCCGCCGCCGTTCGGTGCGGGCGCGGCGAAGTATCGATCACAATACCGCGCGCACTCGATAGGGTACGCAGGTTGGCGGCAGCCATCTTCGTGTCTTCCATCGCGGCAGTACGTCCAGTACTGCCGTCCCGGCTAACATTAGCTCGCCCATCGGTAAGTAGTACGAACACCGGTGTACAGCCCTTCCGCTCGAGCTGTTGAAGTGTCATTGCGCCCAGCTCAATCGCACTAGCGAGCGGCGTGCCCCCACCACCGGGCATCGCCGCAAGGC
>JBCCQO010000163.1:0-7545 GCA_039024595.1 Pseudomonadota bacterium
CATACTCACATCGGCCATATTGCCTTCTCCTGCCGCCAACTGATCTTCAAACTGTTGGAAGTCAAAGTAAGCCAAACGCAAAAGAATACTCGGGTGGCCCCGCCGCGAGTCTGCGCCCAACAGTAGCACGCTCGGAATATCATTTTCGGCCGTGACCGCAGTGAAGCCAAAGAGGATCGAACCGGGATCGTTTTCGTTCTGGAACGTGCGCAGCGGTTTTTCTTCTCGTAGAGCGTCGGCAACCTGGGCGATAAGGAGGGTCAAGCCAGTGCGAAAACTCGTAAACCGCAGCTTGCCCTTGTACTCTCGGTGGTCGAGCGCAAGGTCTATCCGCACCTGCGATTTATCTTCCATTTCTAGCCGGGTAAGCGACACAGTTTTACCTTCTTCTATATCGCGATAGATTCGCTTTGCTTCAGTGCGATTGTTCTCCAGAAAAGCTTTATTCAGTAGATTGATGGCGACCGTTAGAAACTTATCGGTCGGCAGGCTCATTGTTTGCGTCTGTGGCTGCATGCTACGGCGACGTTCTCTTTGGGAAAAACGCGAAGTCTAACGATTAGCCACAAGGCTCGCTAGCGTTCCAGCGGGCAAGCGCCTCATAATGGCGACCCCTTAATACTGCGTGTCAACCCGTGTTGAAGTCACAGGGGCCTTTTGGAGCCCTACCAGTACCGTCTATCGAGTGGCAGGGATCCACGCCGTATGCCCGTGACTTCAATGATTGCTACTTTTCCCGAGCTGGTGGTTTAGAAGAAACGCAATACGTATTCCTTGAGGGAAGCAAATTTGAGGAGCGCTTAGCCAGCCATAAACAGGGCGTATTCAGTATTGGTGAACTCGGCTTTGGTACCGGCCTCAATTTTCTCGCCACGTGGGCGCGCTTGGTGCAGTCGAAAACAGCGAGTACTAGGCGTCTTTACTACTGGGCCGTCGAGAAGTATCCGCTAACCAAGGATCAGCTTCGTCGAACTCTACAAGCTTACCCGACGCTCGATCCTTATATAGGCGAGTTGATCGACAACTATCCACCAAGAATCGCCGGATATCACCGGCTGTTACTGGCCAATAATCAGATCACCCTGGACCTCGTTTGGGGTGATGGCAGCGCGGCTCTTGAAGACCTTGCCAGCTTTAATAGGCGTTTCTTTGACGCGTGGTACCTAGACGGTTTCGCGCCGGCGAGAAACAGCGAATTTTGGAGTGCTGACCTACTGCATTTGGTAGCGCAACTCAGCAAGCCAGAGAGCACTGTCGCAAGCTACACGGCCGCAGGTGGCGTTCGTCGCACTCTCGAGCGCTGTGGCTACGAAGTTCATAAGCGGCCTGGCTTTGCTAACAAACGCGAATGCATTTACGGCACCCTCAAAGAACCAGCAACCGGTGTCGATCGGCTTGCGGACTGGGATTTAGACAAAGTCCAAACCCCCGCTCCCACAAACGTATTGATTCTTGGAGCCGGTTTAGCAGGTGCTCACGCTGCCGCCGCATTAGCCCGCCGTGGAATTAAAAGCCACGTCGTGGATACTGGTGTGATTGCGGGCCGCGCATCCGGAAATCCGCAAGGCGTGTTGTTCACCCGCTTCTCTCATCAGCGTTCGGTCATAGGTGATTTTTCCCTTGCGGCGTTTTTGTTCGCATCAAGGCTATACCGCAAGATGCTGAGTGAACAGTGTTCCGCGACCGTTGGGGAGGAGCAACTGCTCGGACAGCTTTGCGGCTGTGTGTCCAGCGAACTGAGCAGTGAAAGACTAGAGCGCTTGCGGCCCTGTCTGGAAGGGCTGGAAGACTTGGCTGCGGTCGTCGATGCAGACGAAGCACACGCAAGACTCGGCCCCTCCGTAGGGCGTCCCTCACTGTGGATTCCCAGCTCCGGTTGGCTATCCCCTGCACAAGTCTGTAGGACCTTACTTTGCCACCCACTGATCGGTGTGAGCGAACATGGCTGCCAACCTTGCTTTGAGCACCAAGCGGATGGGTGGACGCTGCAAGGCGATGAAATACACGATCAACTCTATAGCCACGCCATTGTCGCCGCGGGGATTGCGAGTAACCTCTTTCGCGAGACTCAGCATCTGCCGCTCAGCAGGGTACGTGGTCAAACAACCCAACTGCCTGCCGCGGGGTTTGACCCGCTGGAATCTGCTTTTTGCCATGGGGGTTATCTGGCCCCCGCTGTGAACGACGAGTTTTGTATAGGGTCTAGCTTTCACCCAGGAAATGACTCGCGTGAACTGAGCATCGAGGACCATGATCACAACTTGCAGACTCTCATGGATGCGCTTCCCCATTGGAGCGACAAGCTCCGTACGGTGAATACGGAACAGCTCGACGGACGAGCTGAGGTCCGCTGTGTTTCTCCGGATTATCTGCCAGTGGCGGGGCCAGCGACAGATCAAAGCCACACCGCTCGTCTCTTCGCACCGCTGACAAAAAGAGCCAAAGCCGCCACTCAGGCGAATGGAGGACACCACGTACCGAGACTCTATTTATCGACGGCGTTTGGTTCTCGCGGTCTCAGCTACGCCGCACTCGCCGGTGAAACGATAGCCAGTCAACTCTGCGGTGAAGCTCCTCCGCTGAGCCGCATGCTGCATCGCGCAATCACACCCGCCCGCTTTCAAATCCGCGCTATGATGCGTGGTGAAGCTTAGGAAAGCGCCTCTTACACAACGCAAATTAGACAGGCAATGCCGCTGGGACACCGGGTCTGGCTCGCAAAAACCCTGCAAATGGTACTACTCCCATCACTCTACTCACGCACATCACTGCTCCGATCACTTCTCGCGTTACTCGCAGCGTTCTGACGGGCTGTATCTCGTTGCTACTGATTGCAGTCGCTGCGGACGCACAAGCAAACCGTATCAAGCGTTATCGTTTTGAGGTTTTGGAAACTGTCCCGCAATCCAGAGAGCACTTTGTGCAAGGCCTCCAGATTGTTGAGGGCATGCTGTACATGGGCACAGGACTCTACGGTGCCTCTAAGCTACTTGAATACGATTTTCCATCGATGGAGCTGCGCCGCCAAACTAATCTCCCAAATGATCTATTTGGAGAAGGCATCACACGCTTTGCGGACAAGATTTACCAGCTGACCTATCGGGCCCAGAAACTGCTGGTCTATGACGCGGAGTCTTTTGAGCTTACGCATACGTTACCCATACGCGCCCAAGGCTGGGGCATCACGCACAATTCGGAGCACCTTGTTTACAGCGATGGCAGTGCAAATCTTTACTTCTTAGATCGCAACAGCGCATCCGTTGTGCGAACGCTGCCGGTTACTCTCAACGGTAGGCCACTGGCTCGCATTAATGAACTTGAATGGATCGACGGGAGGATATGGGCCAATGTATGGCAAGCCAACCAGTTGATCGAGATCAATCCAAGCACCGGAGTGGTGGAATCGGTGGCCGACTTACGGGGTCTACTGGACCCTAAGTTGCGGCAAGACGATACGGATGTACTAAACGGAATCGCCTGGGACTCGGAGCGGAAGCACCTATGGGTCACGGGGAAACGCTGGCCTAAAATATACCGGATACGCCTCATCGAGTTTGGCCTTCCCCCGCGGCCAGCGCCAGGTCCGGTCAAGCCAGAAGCACCATAACCATATCGTTACAGCGCGGATTCTGTTGTCGCTACCTATTGCAATCACTCAGTAGCAATCATCAGGTGTCTATCAGGTGTAGAGAAGACACGTTCGCGATTCGCTGCTCATGGAGTGAGCCAAAGCATCGTACTTGGCCCTCCCAGCGCGCTAAAATAGACTCTTACTCAACAAATTAGCCTTTGTCGGAATATTAATGAATAGCCCCAGCAATTTACCTGTCTGTCACGACGCTTTTTTACCCCTAGGCCAAAGCACAATCGCCGCGCTCAATTTAAAAGTAGAGCACTTTGAACACCGCAAAACCGGAGCGATGCACTACCACCTGAATGCGGAGTCGGCGGAGAACGTGTTCCTGGTGGCTCTTCGAACGGTGCCGAAGGACTCTACGGGGGTGGCACACATCCTTGAACACACGGCCCTCTGCGGCAGCCAGCGGTACCCCGTTCGTGACCCGTTTTTCATGATGCTTCGACGATCGCTGAACACTTTCATGAACGCCTTCACGAGCTCCGATTGGACAGCCTATCCCTTTGCCAGCCAAAACCGCAAAGACTTCAGCAACTTACTGGATGTCTACTTGGACGCGGTCTTCTTTTCGCGTCTAGATGAGTTGGACTTCGCTCAAGAAGGGCATCGCGTGGAGTTCGAACGACATCAAGACCCCAGCAGCGATCTGGTCTATAAGGGCGTGGTCTTCAATGAAATGAAAGGAGCGATGAGCTCAGTCGCTTCGACGCTATGGCAAGCTTTGTGCGCGGAGCTGTTTACCGAAAGCACCTATCACCACAACTCGGGCGGTGATCCGGAAGCGATCCCCGATTTGAGCTATGAACAGCTCAAGGGCTTCTACGAATCGCACTACCACCCAAGTAACGCGACGTTTATGACCTTTGGCGACATACCTGCCGCGGAGCATCAAGAAGTATTTGAGGAGCGTGTGCTCCAACACTTTGATCGGCTAGACGATCGTATCGTTGTTGATCTCGAACCTCGGTTCACCCAGCCAAAACGCGTGTCTTCCCACTATGCATACGATGAAGACGAAGCGACCGAGGGCAAGACACATATCGTGCTGGGTTGGCTCCTGGGCGACAGTACGAATCTTAAGCAGGCACTGGAGGCACAACTCCTCTCAAGCGTATTGTTGGAAAACAGCGCCTCGCCGCTGCAACAGTTTCTCGAAACTACCGATTTGGGAAGCTCCCCTTCTCCCCTCTGTGGTCTGGAAGATTCGATGCGTGAAATGTTGTTCTGTTGTGGGCTCGAAGGCAGCGAAGCGACTCACGCCGACCAGCTGGAGCAGGCAATCATGAATGTGATTGCGTCCGTTGCAGATGAGGGCGTTCCCTTGGATCAACTAGAAGCCGTTCTTCATCAACTTGAATTACACCAACGGGAGGTGGGCGGCGACGGCATGCCCTACGGTCTCAATGTCATTTTGCAGGCGCTGGGGCCTGCGACTCACTACGCAGATCCGGTCGCAGCGCTCGATCTAGACCCGGTGATTGAGAGCCTTCGCGAGTCGATCAAGGATCCGGAGTACATCAAGCAGCTCGCCCGTAGGCTGCTATTGGAAAACACGCACCGCGTCACCTTAGTCATGGAGCCAGATACTAATCTGTCGAATGTACGCCGGCAGCAAGAGCGAGAAAAACTCAGCGCGTTAAAAGCGGGTATGAGCGAGCAGGATGCTGCAGCAGTAGTACACCAAGCCGTTGCTTTGTTAGAGCGGCAAGGACAACAAGACGATCCTGAGATCCTACCCAAGGTCACTATCGCCGATGTCCCCAAAGCGCTCCCGCGTCTCGACTACAGGGAAGAAAATGTCGGCGAGGTGCCACTCACCGTATACCAGCAGGGTACGAACGGTCTGGTATACAACCAAATTAGCAGCCCCTTACCTCAGCTCAGTCAGAAAGAGTTAGAGATACTTCCTCACCTGACCGGCATGATCACCGAGTTAGGACTGGGTGATGCGAATTATCTCGACACGCAACGACGGCAATCCGCGAGTGTCGGATCTATCAGCTTGTTTACGTCCATGCGCGGACACAGCGACGACGTGAATGAATTCCATTCTAATCTGGTGCTGTCTTCTAAAGCCTTAACTAGCCGGGTCGACGAACAACTCGCTTTAATGAGCGACACGCTGCGACTAGCGCGCTTTGACGAGTTATCGCGCCTTCGCGACCTTGTTGCTCAGCAGCGAGCACGCCGCGAACAGTCGATTACCGGTCAGGGGCATAGCCTCGCTATGACCGCGGCCACCGCAGGCATGAGCGCGATCGGAAAGCTGCATCACGAGCTAACGGGTCTTGAGGGGGTCGCTCAACTGCGAAAACTCGACGAATCCTTAGACAATGCCAACGAACTAGAAGCCTTCGCGCAGGAACTTGAGGCCTTGCACAAGCGTCTGCTCGTCGGCGATTGGGAAGCACTGCTGGTCGCTGAAACTGAGGTAATCGGCGACGTCAAGGACAAACTGGGGAGTACCTGGAGCAGTTTAGAGAGAGCATCGATGGACCCGTTGACGCTCCCGACCGTCCGCGAACAACGCAAAGAATGCTGGGTCGTTAACTCGCAAGTGAGTTTCTGCGCTAAAGCCTACCCTACCGTAGCCAGCGGCCACCCCGACTCGGCGGCGCTCACGGTCCTCGGTGCGTATCTTCGCAACGGTTTCTTACATCGCGCCATCCGTGAACAAGGAGGCGCTTATGGCGGTGGAGCCAGTCACGATGCAAGCATTGCTGCCTTCCGGTTCTACAGTTACCGCGATCCGCGCATCGAAGGGACTCTCTCGGACTTCGATGAGAGCGTTCGCTGGATGCTCTCCGGAGATCACAATGCCTCCGGCTTGGAGGAGGCAATTTTGGGTGTTATCGGCTCTTTAGATAAACCTGGCTCGCCAGCGGGAGAAGCCAAGCAGGACTACCATAATCGCCGTTTTGGCCGCAGTTACGAGCAGCGGATGGCCTTCCGTCAAGCCGTTTTAGAGGTCACGCTTAAGGATCTAAAGCGAGTTGCGGAAAGCTACCTAAACCCCGATAAAGCATCGATTGCGGTAGTGACTGGAGCCGCGGCGCACAGCGAAAATCGAGACTATCTAGAAGAGTTGGCATTGGTGCGGAGAGAACTTGGATGAAACCAGGGTTTTATGCTGCACTGCTTCTCTGCGTCCTTGCAAGTGTCTCTTGCAGCACGACCGGAATCGACAAGGCGGCGTATCAACAACGGCTGATCAAGACCCTACCTAATCAACGGGATGTGAGCTTCAGTGACGACGCCGTCTATCCGGGAGGGGTCTGGTGCGGCTCTTACACCTCGCTGTCGGGCAATGGATTCACTACCGAGACAAAGCCGTTTGTGGTCACCAAAGACAAGGTGCTTAGGAGAACCAGCGACAAACAGCGGTTTGTCTACTGCAACAGCAATCCTCTGGGCGCTCTAGCGGAAGCCTATGGTCTTGATGTATCGAGCGAAGGCGTGGCTCAGCTCGCCACCATCGTCGACGATTTCGCTTCGATCGACCGCGCGATCACAAGCTACCACTACGTGCGCAACACGATGCCCGTATCCCTTGAGGATCTGGTCAACGCAAACTTAGTTGCGAACGACGCAGTCGTTAAGGATCCCTGGGGTAGGCAATACGTGTTCAAGGCCGGTTTGGCGGGGCGTACGACCCCTCGCTACCAACTAAAAACTTTGGGGGCCGACGGGCTTTCCGGTGGTAAGGGCAGTGCTTCCGATATTGTGAAGGAAGACGCACCCGCTATTCAGCACGCGCTTGCAAATGCGGGCTAACGGAGAAAAGTGCCCAGATTCATTCCTTTGGAAGACCCTTAGCACTATTCGGTGAGTCTAAACCTAAGCCAGTTGAGAGTTGCCGTAACCGTGACGGCGATATGCCTCGTGTTCGCTAAAAGGGGAAAACGCGA
>JBCCQO010000164.1:0-7543 GCA_039024595.1 Pseudomonadota bacterium
AGCTTTTCATCCTTGCCGGTGATTCTTGTTTGCCAAACGGAGAGCCTTCGCCCTACCGAAAGCGGTGTTGAAGTCGCTAACAGTTGATCGCCACTTTGGGCGCGACCCAAAAAGTTTGTTTTGCTCTCAATCGTTGTTGTTCCGGACGCGCCGTCAGGAAGGTTAAGGAATGCACCGATGGCGGCGACGGAGTCTGCAAAGGCCATCAGCGTTCCACCGTGCACCGAGCTACCAATGGTGCAGACGTCTTCCGCCACCGAAAGGTGGCCAAGCACTTTTTCTTTGCTAGCCACCGAGGTACTGATTCCCAGTAATTTTGCGAGTGGCATGGTTTCAGCAAAATCTGTCATTGGTCTGTTCTCTAATCCTTAAATTGGCTGGATTACAGCTGCGGTTGGACGTGCTTGCAATAACCTTGGACATCATTGAAGCCGCGCATTAGCTCTCAACCAGGTATGCATCAATAGTGAGACCACTGCTTGGCTCTCACTTCAGTAAGAACTAGAGCTTGGGGTAGATAAATCGAGGACTTGCTAGCAGGACGCCGGCACTCAGAAGTCAAGCTGCAACAGACTGTTGTCCGGAATCGTGCTCGGCCTTGATTTCATCACGCCACTCTTCCAGATTCATGCCGATAGCCATAAATCCAAGAATCCATAAGGCTTCATCCCAGGCAAAAACCCAGTGACCACGGTACGCCCAATAAGCCGCCAGACACCAGAGCATCGAATAGAGCATCACCTTCGCAGTCTTCGCGGACTGTAAAGCGCGTCCTTCGGCAACTCCCCGTTCCTGTAGCTTGACCATCAGCTCTAGTAAAAACAGGATGATGAGCCAGATCAAAACCTCAAGTAAATCGGCCCACGCAAGCTGTCGTTCAATTTTGAAGCCCTCGGGATCGGTTACTAGCTGTTGTTGCTCGAAACGATAAAAGGTCTCGCCGCTGGCGAGCGTCGCGCAGTTTGCCGGTGTGAGCTCCGCATACTCAAGATTACGTGCGAAGGACAGATCCTTGTCAGCAAGCTGGCAGAGCGGCGTATTGAACTCTTCATAGTCGCTGTATAGCTTCCAGGTCACGTCGCCGAAGGCGTAGACCGTGTGGGCCAAGAAAAGGTAGCAAACCAGTCTCACACCGGTCATCAGCATGACCCGTCCACGAGTAAAAGCCTCATCGGACAGTAGATAGGTCTCCAATTCAAATAGGAGTAGCAGCACGAACCAAGCGCTCTCGTCCATCGTCGTGGCAAAGGCAGATGTCCAATCGACTATCTTCCAACCGTCGTGCACGGCATGACGCATGACCGTAATGTCATTCGATACGTAATGCACAAAGTTAACTAACAACAGACTGTAAACGACAACCTTGATCAGCTGCCTGAGGGGTAAGCCGAAAATGCGAACACCCCGCTGTACGGGCTGCTGCACAATAGCCTTCTCGGCCGCTGCACCGTCACTCATAAGATCCAAACCATCCACAGCCACTTCCTACGGGTTGGGCCCCAAACCTGACGCTATCCGTCCAGCGTTGCGTGAACAGGGGAATGCCTGCATCAATATTGGCCGGTGCGCCTGTGTAAACGCTAAGTATCGTCACGAAGAACGGCAACTCCTCGCCCCCTATACGCGCACAAGGGGCGGTTATAGCGTCAGGCATTGGTGTGTCTGCCGGGCTAGAACGCGGGACTCACCTCTAAGACGAGTTATTAGTGCTATCACCATCGTAGGCTAAGCTTAGCAGCACCGTAGGAGCCTTCCCCACGGTCAAGCCCGTATGAGAAACCGCGGCTTTGACCTACCCAATAGGAGTGATGCAATTCAAACGGATTTAAAGCGACACTTCGTTCAGCGGATTACCGCTAATGACAAATCCGAGCGTATACAACGCTCGTACTAATAAAAAAATAGACAATGCCCCGACAAGAACAACAACACCCATCACGAGGGAGGTGCGAGGGTATGTGCGTGAATAAAGATTTTGTCTCCAGCTACATCGACGCATGGAATGCGCACGATGCGTCCAGTGTCGCGGAACATTTCGCCGATACAGGCCGCTACTGCGACGTGCCCAAGGACCTCACAATGGTCGGGAACGAGCTGGAGTCTTACTTCAAAGATTACCTTAGCAATGACGACTATGTGTATGAATTGAAGGGAGATATCTTAAAAAATAATGACGTAATTGCGTTCCAGTACCTAGCTATTCCCCGAGCGTCCAACACCGGCAGCAGTGAATGGAGCGGTGCAGAATTTATCCGCCTAGAGCACGGCGTTGCAATGCAGATCGACGACTACTATCGCCTCCCATCGCCAGCCCGTGAGCGGGCCCCAGCAGCGCAACGCTATGCAAAATCCGGTTTAAGCCAAGAAGCGATGGCAGGATTGATGCAGAGCCTTGAGTCGCTAATGCGTGAAGAGCAGGCGTATCTCGATCCGGAGCTGTCTTTGCCGAGGCTCGCCGAACGCATGGGGTGTTCGGTCAATCACCTATCCCAGGTGATTAACGCTGGCTATTCGATGAGTTTCTTCGACTACATTAATCAGTTCAGGGTTAGAGAAGCCGCGCACATGCTGCGCCAGCCGGATTGTCGCTTTCCTGCGATTCTCGATGTCGCTCTTTCTGTAGGCTTCAACTCAACCTCTACTTTTTACACAGCGTTCAAGAAAGAGACGGGGCAAACTCCCGCTAAATACCGACGCGAGGCCAGCTAAGGCGGTGCCATCGCTGAGCGCTCGATGGGCCTCCATTACTTACTAAGCGACTTACTAAACGACTTACTAAGCGGACGTGAGTCCGACGATAGAGTTCACAAGGCCCGAAGCATCCATTGATAGTCGATGTCGGGAATCTGCGAGTAGTAGTCGTCAGCTTCTCCTTCGCGCAGCGTGAGAAAAGCATCGGTAAATTCTCTTCCGAAATAGCTGGGTAGCACTTCGGCGCACCGGAGCGCTTCTAAGGCAAACTCCAGCCGCTTAGGCAAGGTGATCGGCGCTTCCGACAGATCCGCTTCCCTTGGGATTGGCGGCCCCGGCTCTTCGGCTTCATCCAGTCCGTAGTGAACCCCAGCCAGCACCGCAGCCAAAGCTAAATAAGGGTTAGCATCGGCACCGGATACGCGATGCTCAATGCGGCGGCTTTTCTCGCCGGAAGCAGGTATGCGTAGGGTCGCTTCGCGGTGATCGTAACCCCAGTTTGAACCTGACGGTGCGAAAGCGCCCGCCTTAAAGCGTCGGTAAGAATTCGGGTTTGGGGCAAAAAATGCCATACCTTCTTCCAGGGTCTTTCCCAAACCGGCGACCGCATGCCTTAAGCGAGGCATTAGTCGGGGCGGAGAGACCGGATCCGGATCGGCGAAGATGTTTTCACCCCGATCGTTGTAAACACTTACGTGCACATGTAGCCCGCTACCCGCCTGCTCAGCGAAGGGCTTCGCCATGAATGTCGCGCCCCAGCCGTGTCGTCTTGCGACCCCTTTTACGATTCGTTTTAACAGCGCCGCGTGGTTGCCTGCGACTACCGCATCGGTCTGGTGATGCGTGTTTATCTCCCACTGCCCGGCGGAAAATTCACTGTGAATGGCGGTTAACGGTACCTTTTGAACCTCACAGGCATGGCGTACCTGTTCTAAGAAATCATGACAATCGATTAGATCGTCGGGCATACAATACTGGATTCCTTCCTGGTTCAAAGAGGTCCCTGGTATCTTGCCCATGAGCGGATGCGGTCGATCACCATCGCCAGGCGCAATGAGATAAAACTCGAGCTCCGGAGCTACCGTGGGGTGCAAGCCGTTGTTTTCATAGCGCTGTAATACACGCCGCAGCGGACTGCGCGGATCCACCCACGAGTAGTCGCCCTCCTCGCTGACGTAGCCGGTAAGCACCTGCGCGATAGGTGCCTCATACCAAGGAATACGGGTGAGAGTCCCGGCGATGGGCCGCAAGCTCTTATCGGGATCTCCACCCACAAGGGACTGGCTAAGCCCATCGTAGAGATTGCCGCGCAGTCCGAGGAGCGGGACCGTACCGGGGACACTGAAGCCCCCTGAAAAAAGCGTTTCGAATTCGCTACGCTGGATCCGCTTACATCGGAGCAAGCCATGGAAATCCGGCATTAATACTTCGATAAGCTCTATATCTTGATTGCTTGCGAGAAACTCAGACAGTTCCTCAGGCTGGGCGAAGGTCATTTACCGGTCTCTACTTCAGGCAATCACGAGAGTCGTAGATGGGTCCGTTCCCCATCTACCTAACGTATAGGTCGGAAGGTTCAGAGAAAGAGCCTACATTAAGCTCCGGCGCCAGTGGCATTCCGCAATTGGGGTGCTGCGGCAAGGGCAGTAAATGAGCTAGCGTTGGCGAAGGCCCAGGGTTAGTGATAGCAAAGACTTGCTGCTGGAGGATGGCTGAGCTTTTACGACAAGCTCTCCTCAGCGTGAGTACGATAAGAGAAGAGGTCCACATCATGTTTGGCTTGCGCAATCTTAAGGAAAGTCGCGAACACACAGGCTCCTACTACGCAGCCAGCGCCAACGAACAAACAGCCTATCCGACGCTCAAGGGTGATCAACAAGCGGACGTGGTCGTTGTGGGCGGAGGCTTTAGCGGGATCAACACGGCGTTGGAACTCGCGGAACGGGGTTATGAAGTGGCCCTTTTGGAAGCCAATAGGATCGGCTGGGGTGCGAGTGGGCGCAACGGAGGTCAGGTAATAGGGGGCATCGGGCATGATCCGGAGCGCTTCCAAAAGTCCATCGGTGAAGATGGCGTACGCACCATCTACAAAATGGGGGTAGAGGCTCGGGACGTTATCAAGGAGCGAGTCGAACGCTACGCTATTCAGTGCGATCTAAAGTGGGGTTACTGTGACGTCGCGCTCAAGCCACGTCATATGAAGCAGTTCGCCGAGTGGAAAGAGTTTGAGAAAAGTATCGGCAATCCACACCGCTATACCCTGCTGGACCAACAAGAAGTACGTCAATACGTGAATTCTGAGGTTTACCTTGGAGGATTACACAACGAAGGCAACGGCCATCTCCATCCTTTGAATCTCTGCATCGGTGAGGCGAATGCTCTGGTCTCACTAGGCGGTCGGATTTTCGAACAAAGTCGTGTGGAGGACATCCAGCACGGCGATACGGTAAGGCTGCGGACCGAACACGGTACGATTAAGGCAAAGAACGTCGTGTTCGCTGGCAATGCTTATCTCGGTGGTTTGATACCTAAGCTGGCCAGCCGGGTACTGCCGTCCTGTAGCTCGATTATTGCGACAGAGCCGTTGGGTGATGAGCTGGCAGAGCAGCTTATTCCGGGCGATGTCGCCGTCTGCGACCCACGAACGGCCCTGGACTACTTTCGACTATCGGCAGATAAACGCATGCTTTTCGGGGGTCTGTCTAACTATACCGGTATGGAACCTACCGATTTAGTGGGAGTTATGCGGAAGAAGATGATTAAGGTCTACCCCCAGCTAGCTGATGTGCGAATAGACTACGGTTGGTCCGGCTGGATTGGCATTGGCCTTAATCGCATGCCACAGCTCGGCAGACTTGCCGATAACGTTGCGTATATCCAAGCGTTTTCCGGTCACGGCGTTGCGCCAACACATATGATGGCCAAGATCACAGCTGAGATGATCGACGGCGATTCATCGCGGTTCGACATCATGGCCAAGATTGGTCACATGCCATTCCCAGGCGGAAAGCTATTTCGACGACCAGCGCTGGCCATTGGTATGGCTTACTACAAGACTCTAGATGCGCTGTAGCCCACGATAAGGCACAACAACCGGACTGTTACTAGCCAGTGAGCAGCTAGTAGTCATGACGGAGCCGCGAGCATTAGACCGTGAGCAGTGGGCTGTGAGAAGTGGGCCGTGAGAAGTAATAAGCGGTGGTAAAGATACGGTTTAGAACGACTAAAGATGAGTTGCTCATCACTCTTACCGAAGACATCACCGAAGACATCCCGAACTTGACTCTAACCTGACTCTGGGACAACGACTTCGACCGCAATGTTAGCGGCGGCGTCTGTTAACGCGGAATTTTGGTGGAGACAGTTTTCAGAGCAAGCTTTGTGAAAAAAGCTTTAACGCAGAACGCTAACGAACGGCCCGTCTATGGGCCATTCGGTTTGAGGCGAAGCGCGTAAGTGACACGCCGGGCTACTTTTTCTTCCGAGCGCGGCCTTGAACGGCTTTAAAACGCGGATTCGACTTGCAAATCACGTAGGTGCGGCCTCGACGGCGTACCACCTGGCAGTCGGGATGACGAGCCTTGGCGCTCTTCAAAGAACTCAAAACTTGCATGGTTAACCCTCCCCTCGCTTGAAACGCTTGTTGAACTTCGCAATACGACCATCGTCTTTCGTCACACGCTGCTTACCGGTATAAAACGGGTGAGATGCGCTGGACACGTCGATCGTCAGGTACGGGTAGGTCCTGCCCTCGTACTCCTGAGTGCGATCTGTACTTGCCGTGGACCCAATCACGAAATAGGTATCGGAGGAGGTGTCATGAAACAACACATCGCGATACTCAGGGTGAATTTCAGCCTTCATTGGCCTGACTCCCGCTCAAAAAAGCGCGCGAGTATAGCACAGCTACCCAGGTCTCAAGCAACGCCTATATCATTGTTATTAAAGGGTTCTGAACCGGTGCCGCTGCTCCCCCAATCACCACCTAGGCCCCACCTCAGGCGATGCTTCTTGAGTGGTTTAGTGTAAGCTCAGCTCTCAGCAGCTAAGGCTTCAGGCACTACCTCAGATTATTCAGGAAGGACGACTCAACATGACGAAACTCGCCATCTTTACGCCTCTAGCGAAGCCTCTGGCCTTCCTGCTTATCGGATTTTTGGGTGCGTGCTCCTCGACCACAGAAACGGCCAAAGTTCCTGCCCCAGAGTACGACGAGCAGAGCGCTGACTATGTCGTCAAAGCACTTGAGATTCATGATCGTGTACTGACTCTAGACAGTCATGCCGACACACCACTGCGAATGATAGAACCAGGGTTTGATATGGCAGAACGCCATGACCCAAAGGAGACCGGATCAAAACTGGACTATCCCCGAATGAAAGAAGGCGGACTCGATGCGGTTTTTTTCGCCGCCTTTGTTGCCCAAGATATTCGTGACGACGATGGTCATAGTCGAGCAAAGGAACTTGGACTACAGATGATCGATGCGGTGGTGGAGTCCACTGCGGCAAATTTCGAGGATGTGGGCCTTGCCCTTAACCCCTCCGATGCCTACGACCTGGAGGATGCGGGCAAGCGAGCCATTTACTTAGCCATCGAAAATGGCTACCCGATCGGCAACGATCTGGCTAACGTTGAGCTGTTCCATGAAAAGGGTGTGCGGTACATCACCATCGTACACTCTTCAAACAACGACCTTGCCGATTCGGCGACCGATCCTAAAGGTCCCGAACATGGCGGTCTGAGTCCCTTGGGCGAGGACGTGGTACGCGAGATGAATCGGCTGGGAATCATGGTCGATGTGTCGCATGGAAGCGACGAAGTTTTCTACGATGCGATAGCGATTTCAGAA
>JBCCQO010000165.1:0-7532 GCA_039024595.1 Pseudomonadota bacterium
GTTGTAAATTCAACATTTTTGCGGCTCGTGCAACCACCCAGTCAGACTGTTCCAGTGCTTGAACCATAAGGGAGCGCTCTAGATCGGCCAGATGGGTTTTCAAGTCCATCCCATCAGCGGACAACAGCGTCGCACCGGCAGCGCCTGCGGGTTCCGCCTCCTCGGAGACGACGGGCTCGGCAGCTTCGGACGACGACGGACTCTCGGTGTTAGGTCGTTGCAACGTGACCTCAGGCTCCGGATCTAAAATCGGGTTCCGCGGGACAACGGTACGCGCGCCGGAAATTTTCCCCGGAAGCGAGGCCGCGCGTACTTCCCCCTCCGGGTGAAGAATTGCTAAACGCTCCACTAAGTTAGACAGCTCTCGAACGTTGCCCGGCCAGTGATAGGACATCAACTGACGCATCGCATCATCGGCCAATTCGACACTACCTCTATTATCGCGTTCCATAAGATCGACAAAGCGACGAACAAGCGCTGGAATATCCTCCACCCGAGCACGCAACGGCGGCATGTCGATTGGAAAAACGTTCAGCCGATAGTACAAGTCCATGCGGAAGCCGCCCTCGTCAACCTGCCGCTCCAGGTCTTGGTGGGTCGCAGCGATCACGCGAACATCACACTGCTGTGTCTTATTGCTGCCCACGCGTTCGAAACACTTCTCTTGCAACACACGAAGTAGCTTTACCTGCATTTGAAGCGGCATATCGCCGATTTCGTCTAAGAACAAAGTGCCACCGGCCGCCATCTCAAAGCGACCCTGCCGGGAGTTAATCGCACCGGTGAACGCGCCCTTTTCATGGCCAAAGAGCTCTGATTCGAGTAACTCTCCAGGAATGGCGCCGCAGTTAACAGGTACAAAGGGGCCCTTTGCCCGCTCTGATAACTGGTGAATGCCGCGCGCAACCAGTTCCTTACCCGTACCGGATTCGCCTAAGATCAAAACGGAGGCTTCCGACGGAGCCACCTGCGCCACCAACCGGCGTATGCCCTCCATTTGCCCGCTACCACCCACTAACTCTCGTGACAAGCTACGGCTGGCGTCGCGCAATTTGCCCTCTTCTTGGGCCATTTTGACTCCTTCGAGTGGAAGCACCTGCTGACGGCAAAAAGCAATGCAGCCGTGCGCTAGAAGTTGAACAAAGCCTCAGTGGCGATTAAGAGTTTCAGAGCTACAAGCAGGTAAGTCAACTTTTTGACACCCTAAGCTAGCCTGCACAAGCCTCTATTGCGGGGAAATTCGGAGACCACTTCCTGTGACTGCTTTTGAGTCTGTTGACTCAATCTTCAGCGGAGCGTCTGAAGGCAACCTCGCGTCGATGATGACGAAAAATGAGCTTTTCCAGCCAGGAACGAGCAGCACCAGTCAGGCCCACAAAACGAACACGGGCCGTTCCGGATGCGTACTCCTCTTGCGTACTGACTACCTCGCCGTAGCAGCATAGTGGCTTTGGAAGTCCTCGCTTTAAGTAGAGCTGCAGATAAACCGTTGTATTCGGCTCCGGAACGTCACCGTGCCAGGCCACGCCGCCCGCGGAGACGCGAACAGGAGTTGTATCCGGAATATCGAGTTGGTGATAGATCAGTGTTGCGACCAAGTCCATCAGGATATTCAGTTTTAGGTCGATGCGGCCAACTTCCTGCGCAATGGGACTGTTGGACTCTTGCAGATCTTTGGGTAAGCCCCCATCGCCGATCACGGAAACAGCACGAAGAAAATCCTCATTGGAAGCGTTGACCATCGCAAGGTGCTTTTGGTCCAGCTCGTGGGAGATAGGCCGCCATGCGATCGCCATATTATCGCTGTAGGTGAGTCCACTACCGTTCTCTTCTTGATCTTCACTCATGGTCAGAAACCGTCGATTGGGAGAAGCAAGCTAGCATATGCAGTCAAACAGAGAATACTACAGCGCGACTGGGCACAAGTAAGCTGACCCTGGGGCTCTATTCGAATGCTCTACCGTCCGTAAGTCAACGCACAGTGATGGCGTTACAAGGATGGTCGGGAGAGATGCAGTGGGGCTGGTGGGCTGTGTTGGCGGGCGGCTTGGCCTAGCTGGGCGAATCCTGCACACGTTGATATTGGCCCAGCGCGGAGCGAGTCCTGGCCTGCTGCGCGCCCTGCTCCAGCACTAGGTCTCGCGCCCGGGCCAGGTGGCCCATCATCTCCTTATTAAGATGGAGTAGCACGGCGAGGGCTTCAGCAACCAGTTCGCCATGCTCCGGCGGGACCGGATCAGCAAAACACTGTTGTAACTCCTCACGACGGTGCTGCTCTAGTTTGGACACCTCGTCCCATTGCTCCGCTTCCGCTAGTTCGAGCATGCTACGGGTAGTTTCGAGAATAGCGGCGAGCCGTTGGGTCGGCGCTAGCGTTTCCGAACCGATCTTGGTTGACTTACTTTGCAAAGCGATCGCCTGTGGTGCGTTCATAACTCAAGGTGCGACTTTACTTAAGTTTCGACTTCAGTTGCGTGCCACCTCGGGAATGTCATCCCATCCACTCTTTACTTCTCGAAGCAGTCGGCTGACTTCATCTAGCGCATCGCTATCCGCTCTGGCACCACCCTCTAAGAGGCGCCTTTCCATGTAGTCGTAGAGGTCCTTCAGATTGACCGCTATGTCACCTCCTTTTGCCGGATCCAAGCTGGCGCGCATGCCATCGATAATGCTGATCGCCTTGCCAAGAAGCTCACCCTGGGCAGAAGTTTCGCCCCGGCTCATAGCACCCTTCGCGGATGCGATACGATCTAGGGCTCCGTCCATCAGCATGGTGATGAGCTGATGAGGAGTGGCATCCATCACTGCACTCTGAGTACCAACATGACGGTAGGCATCGATAGCGTTACTTGCGTTCATAGGCGACGTGCTCCCTTAAGGATTCGCGTTAGCTCGTTAATTATCGTTGTTCACACCAGGAATCGGTATAGCGGCCAACTGGGTGCTTAGAAAATCACTGGTCGTTTGCAGATTAGCTAGCAAGGTGTCCAGAGCATTAAATTGACTTCTTAGGCGCGCTTCCAAGGCATCCAGCCGGCTGTTCAACGCCTCTCGATCATCCGCGATGTCATCGACACTGCTCTGCAAGCCATCGGTTCGCAGATCGATCAAACCATCAGAACTTAAAAAGTTCTCTAGAATACCGTTCAACGACACCGCGACACCGGCGGAGACATTCACGCTTCCGCGACTGCCGGTGCTGCCACCAATGATGGAAATACTGAGGCCTTCGGCGTCGGAGCCTGTTGCCGCACTTAAGCGCTGACCGCTACCGGTCGCAACCACACCACCGATCGTACCGGCCACATCGACTCCATCGGTTCCGGCTCCGGTATCTAGACCCAGACTTGCAGCGGTTCCGCTATCGACTGAATCGATCTCTACGGTACTAGCAGAGCCAAAACGAGAGGATGTAATTTCAAAGCGGAAGTCGTCGGTAAAATCCACCGTCACGCTGATATTCGCGTTTGACAGGCCAGTATCACCGTTAATTCGTGCTTGCAACTCCGCAGCGAGCTCCGCGCCAGAGCTGAAACTTCCCTGGGTGATGGAGATAGAATCCGAGCTCACACCATTAACCGTGATGGAGAACGTATCGTTGCTGTCATCGATGACAAGCGGCGAACCTACCGAGGGCTCGCTGATGGCTGCACCGGCGAGCGAACCCTGCGTCGCTAGCTGCGTGATCTCAACGGCAAAGCTGCGGTTCTGCGTGGAATCGGTCGCGCTCTCAAAACGAACACCGCTGTCGCTTGCATTCCCCACACGGGCGAATACCGCTGCCACTGCATCGAAGTTGTCCTCAAGAGCAGCATCGAGTGTCGAATCGTTGATTGAGAGGGTGCCATCCGCCTGAGTGGTAATACCCAATTCAGCTAGCGTACTAAACGGACCATTGAAACCATCGGCGGTATCTGCCAGCGCGGCTCTGATCTGATTCACGATAGATCTTGCTGTGAAATCACCCTGCAGTGGCCCTGCGATCTGAGACTCGGCGTTGTAAGAGGTCAGATTCCCGGCGACGCTGGCAAAATTGTTAAATGAGGATACAAAGCTTTCGATCGAGCTTCGAACTGCGCCCGTGTTTTCTGAAATTGTCACGGTCGCCGCTGCATCGGTGGTCTGTGAAAGCGTCAGATTCACACCGTCGACGACGTTGTTTACTACGTTGCTGTCGCTGGTAAGCGCCAGTCCGTTGATGCTGAAGCTCGCGTCTTGGGCTTCCACCGTTTGCGTCAGGTTGTTTGCAGAGGTGTTGAACGCCAGGCGCGAAAGTCCACTGGCATCGGCATCGTTCCCATCACCGCTATCGTCTACGGCGATTTCGATCGCATTGTCCGTACCCGTTTGCTGGGAGCTGAGCAACAGCCGAAAGCCGTTACCGTCGTTGACGATGGCAGCGGACACACCGATATCGGCTTCGTTGATCGCGTCGCGCACGCCTTGTAATGAGTTATTACTAGAGTCAATGGTGATCGTTGCGCTAGCCCGGTCCGCGTTGACCGTGAAACTGTCAAAGCTTTGAGGCTCAGAATCCGGTGGAGTGACCGATGCGGTACCAAAACGCAGAGTGAGCGTGCCCTCACCGACCGTGTCAGTCACGTTGGCGAAACTCTCGGACGCCAACGACTGTGCCTGGGCAAGTGAATCTACCGCAACAGAAAAGCTACCCGCGGCAGCACCGCTGGTAACCGATGCACTCACCGCGTCCGAGTTTGAGGAGGATGCACTGCGTTGGTCGAAGGTCGAAGAAGTGGCCAGCGATGTGACCGAACTCTGCAAGCTGTTCAAGGCCCCTTGGAGCGTACCAAAAGCCGAAAGCTCGCTGGTAAGCTGGGTTTCCTGCTGCAAAAGACGGCTCTCCGCAGGCCCGCGCTCTGCTTGCACGAGCTGAGTGACAAGGCCCTCTATATCTAGTCCGGAACCTATTCCGGTGGCCGCAACCATTGGGTCTAACCTCTTCTTGCGTTGCTCATTTTTACGTTGCTGAGCTGACCATAAAACTTAAGTGTAACCGCAACGATCTTCTTGTACTGTTGTTTTGTACTGCTGTATCGTGGTTCTAATCGTTCACTCCCTAGCTAGATTTTGTTGCGAGTAGGTTTTTAGCAAAATCCAATGCTGGGACAACTTTTTATCTGACCGAACACACTCAGCCCACTCAGCCCACTCAGCCCAGAATTCAGTTTTTTGTTCACTTTAAGCAAAAAATGTAGAACTCAGGCTTAAAGACAGGCAAAGCTGATGCCAAGTTCGATCTAACTTAGCTTCAGCGTTACTGCTCGACAAACAGGCTACGGTTTAGCCTTCGCTATCGATCAGTATGCCCCGTACCGGATCAGCAGCACTCGTTGCCTGCTGTTCTGAGATAAATCGCGCCAATGCCAGCGCATCCTCAGCGGGAATCTGCCGAACGAGTTCGTCTGTTTCCGCGTCTAGAACACGAATCACGGTCGTACCGAGATCATCGTCGACAGAAATCTGCAGGGAACGAGATACCGATTGAATGTAATCACTGATATCACGCGTCGCCTGCGCCAAGTCTTGGGGTGATTGGTTAGGCTGTTGTACTTCAACTTCCGGCGCCGTACTGCCGCTCCCGGAAAGAACTTGCCGCGCTTCACCGCCCTCGGCTGATTGCTGAGGCTGCGTTCGACTCGTTGCGCCTCCGGTTTGGGAAGGCAACGTTGGCGTGCTGTTAATTGGAGTCGCCATGTCCTTCTTTCTCCCTAAATTTACGCCTCGGGTGCCAAAACGGCGAAAAAGTGAGGGGGCTTTTAGCCCGCCTCACTTTCCGAGACGTCTCTCTCTACCCCGCCCTTACTGAAGCAGCGCTAACACGTTCTGAGGCTGCGCATTCGCCTGCGCTAGTACGGAGATACCCGCCTGCTGCAGAATCTGCGCTCTCGTCAGTGCCGCTGTTTCAGCTGCGAAGTCCGCGTCCTGAATTCGAGACCGAGAAGCCGTTAGGTTCTCAGTCGTCGTCGCCAGGTTCGCGATGGTTGATTCGAAGCGGTTCTGAATAGCACCGAAGGTGCTTCGGAGTTCTGCGATCGTATCGAGCGTTGCGTCGACAGAGAGAATCGCAGAGTTCGAGTTTGCAACCGTGGTCACATCCAGTGCGCTAAGACTCCCTGTAGTCGCAAAGGAGGTTGCGGAAAAGACCGTCGCTGCTTGCGCTCCACCAATAGTGACAGCTTCGCCAGAGCTGAAGCTGATAACGTTTGTGCTGCTGTCCAAAGAAGCTGTAGCGTTACTACCAAGAGCGTTGTTGATCGCATCCAGAAGGGATTCCTGCGTACTGTACGTAGCCGCTGCAACATTCACAGCAGTGTTACTGCCGATCTGAATAGAGAGATCGGTTGCGCCAATGGCCAAAGACTGGGCAGCGGATGGACCGGCGACCCCGGTCGTGCTGGAAGTCGCCGTGGCGGCTGCGCCATCTATCGTCAAAGTAAAGTCGCCAGCGGCGAAATTGCCCCCAGCGGCGAGGTCTGTAAGCGTGAAGTTACCCGCATCATCATCAACAATTCCAAACTCTGTGAGACCAGCCGTGATCTCAGTAAGCAGGTTATTGGTTTGATCTGCTAAGCTACCAGACGACAAGTCGGAATCTACGGTGACGGTGACGGCACCGTCTCCTGGATCTCCAAACACTAAGTCAATCGCAGCTAAGTCAGTACCCTGAGTAGCGGCACCGCCAGTTAGAAAGTCACCAGCGCCGCCACCGCTGATGTTACTGATAGCTATCGAACTCGCGGAACCTGTAGATGAACTCGTAATCACTAAATTGCCGCCTGTGATCGCTGCAGTCGCACCCGAAATTGCAGTATCGAAAGCCGCAGCCACCGCAGTAGCATCACCAGCAGTGGCCGATATCGTAATGTTTTGAGTGGCGCCGCCGTCGACGGAAACGTCGAATGTAAGGTTGTTAGACGAGTAATCGAAACCACCACTAACCGCCCCCCCAGTGAAAAAGCCGGCAGCCAGAGTATCTGAGTAATCAGTCCCCAAAACGCTATTGAGATCAAAAGTCGCCGTTGCGGCGGTGCCCGCGTCAGCTATGATGCTACTCAAGTCGACCGAAGTTGCGGTTGCAACAGCACCCACGGCACTTGTACGAACGCTGGTAGCTAGGTTCAGACCGATTGTCTCTCCGACATTTGCCCCTACTTGAAACAGGGCACTTCCGAATGAGCCATCAAGAACATTCCGTCCATTGAACGATGTCTGCTGCGCAATCCGATCGATTTCAGCAAGTCGCTGACTCACTTCCTGGTTGATCGCAGTACGATCACTGTCGGAGTTTGTAGCGTTCGCTGACTGCACCGCCAGCTCACGAATTCGCTGCAAGTTGTTAGTCACCTCGGCCAGCGCGCCTTCAGCGGTCTGTGCAAGTGAAATACCGTCATTGGCATTTCGAGCGGCCTGGTTGAGACCACGAATCTGAGTGGTAAAACGCTGTGAGATCGCAAGACCGGCAGCATCATCTCGTGCGCTGTTAATCCGCAAACCCGACGACAAACGCTGTA
>JBCCQO010000166.1:0-7520 GCA_039024595.1 Pseudomonadota bacterium
CATCATCATGAGCGTCGTTCGAGAACGACCAATCGCCGAATCGATAAATCTACTCATCAGCGTCGAGCCGTAGCAGGCGGTAGGTCAGTGTTCTGAACCCGTACGATCTGTCCAGCGGAAACAAACTCTTGGCCGACCGTGATGAGTTTGACGATGCCTGGAAGTCCTGTAACCCAAGCACCGGTCGCGCCGTCTTCGATGACCTCAACTGCGTGAAAAACCACCTCGTTGTCATCGTTGACGGCTCTTAGACCCAGAATGCCGTTGTCATCCAGGGTGAACAGCGCCGGTGACACGCGGTGTGCCAGCACTGTCTCAGCGGCGACGCTGACGACCGTGGTTATCCCTGCGCGCAGCTCATAGTCCGGGTTGGGTACAGTGATTTCTATCGGGAAGGTCCGCGTCGCAGGGTTGGACTGGCGTCCGACGAAGCTAACCACCCCGTCGAGGCGCTGGTTTGTACTGGTCCGAGCCGTCACAGGGCTGTCGAGGGCAATGAGATCGATGTCTTGCTCTGAAACGTTTGCCGCCACGAGCAGTGGATCCAAATCCAGCAAGGTCGCACACGGCGCGCCGACGCCGGCAAAATCGCCCACATCGAGATGCAGTTCTTCAATCACGCCCGAAAACGGTGCTGTGATTTTAGTCCGCTCCAGGTTGAGCCGCTCGCGCTCTAGGCGCGCTCGTGCGCGCTCCAGTTCCGTATTGGCTTGCGCAATGCGGATCTCCGACAGCAATCCTCTTTCCTGGAGTTCTTGCGATCCGCGGAACTCTATCTCCGCTTGTGACAATTGGGCCTTCGCCTCCGCCACAGTGGCCTCGCGATCGTCGGTTGCAAGTTCGCAAAGAACATCTCCTTTGCTCACTCGGTCGCCGCGCTCCACGGGGCGCTCAACGACGCGTCCAGTTGTTTCGGCACTCACTTGTGCACTGCGCTTACTTTCCGTTTTTCCGCGCAAAATTCGGGTCTGCGTGCGCTGTTCGGCGGCATAGGTTGCAACGCGAACTCGTACTTGAGACTCCGCGTCGTTCAAGTCCTCTGCGGACGCGATACTGGCTTCGCTCACAAACGACTCTTCCGTCGCGATACCGGAAATAAGCCACAGCAAAAGCGCCGCTGCGATGACGCACGCGGTTACTAGATTCTTTTTCATAACGGCCTTACAAGTGAACGCGTCAATTATACCTCTAAATACTGATGAATTACGCTGCGATTTGACGCATTAAAGTGTCAATTTGACGCGTCAAAGGCGCACTGAATGATTAACAATCTCATGCTTCCAACCGGTTCCAAGCTTTTACCGAATGGCGTAGTCCTGCCCCGTCGTCCTCTTGTGGTTTTCTCAATCACACCACCGGGCCCACCTGAGTGATAGGCTCCTGGGCCACTCTGGGACCGCGAGTTAACGACGTACGCGAAAGCTTTAATCTCAAAGCAGCCCACGCAACGAGTCGGGGGTGGTCTCCGCCGCAAAAGCCAGTATGATTCGCTGTTCTAAGAATCCTTTACCGTACAAATCTAACAGGGAGCCCAACCGCCATGGCGCTAGTGGATTTCAACAAGGTTCTGCAGCTTTTTGGTGATACACCATCAGGCGACGATCCGGATCTCTTTCGAGAGCTATTTGTATTAGTGATGGCACGAGCGACAGATGCTGATTCCTATACGCATCCTGCCGAAATTACGACCGTGCAGGAGGTAATAAAGGGAGAGTTGGGAGAAGAGTTGTCCGACGGAGAGATCCGTACCGCCGCTCTATCTAAGGTCTACGAGTCAGCTCCCCTGCATAAGTGCCTGAGTGACGCCGCCAACAAGTTGAGCATGGATCAACGCCGCTCGATTCTCACCGGTCTGGTTACGGTGATGAGGGCCGATCAACACGTTTCCTCGCGAGAAGCGGATTTCTTCAATTCTGTGGTTCAAGCGCTCAATCTCACGGCCGCTGACGCGGCAGGCTTGATTGTCGAATGATTTAGCGGGGTCGGCGAGTCGTTTCTATCGTATTTATAGGAGCACTTGCCGACTAACAGTTTCTCCTGGTTCCCCGTTACCTCATTGGGTCATTAGCCCACAAGGCACACCTCACCGGACCATTACCTCACCGAAGGACCGCCGCATCGCGCTAATCGGTGCCCAGTTTAGGAACTGGGCCGCCCGGACGTGGGGTTAAGCCGCCGAGAACGTCTCGGAACACGACCGAATCGACGTTACCGCCGCACAGTATCACCGCCAGTTTCTTACCTTTATGCAGCGCTTTTTCTTGCATTGCCGCAGCTAGCGGTGCGGCGCCGGCACCTTCGCTTACATTATGCGTATGCGTGAAGTACAAGCGCATAGCCTCCGCGACTTCCTCGTCGCTGACGCTTATAACTCGATCGGCGCCAGTTCGATAGATTGCTAAGGCTTCCGGAACCACCTCCCGTACAGCCATGCCATCAGCGATGGTATTTGCACTTTGCGAACGCTCTTTCTGACCACTTGCGAAGGCGCGCAGGGCGGCGTCTGCCTCTGTCGAGACAACACCCACAATACGGGTAGCTAAACCCAATGCATCGCGGGCCTTGATTACCCCACAGATTCCGGAGCCGCAACCAATCGGGACATACACGGTGTCTAAATCGTCCACTGACCGAAAAAGTTCCAGCGCATAGCTGGCAACACCTTGAACGAGTGCCTCGTGATAAGGCGGTACATGAAAAAAACCGCGTTCCTTCGCCCGGCGGACCGATTCAAGTCGAGCCTCGTCAAAATCCTGGCCAAATTCGATGAGGTTGGCCCCGAAGTGCTTCATTGCATGATTTTTTTCAATGGCGTTGCCGAAGGGGACGACTATGTCGACGTCTAGTCCGGCGGCCGTGGCAGCGCGCGCGATGCTCTGTCCGTGATTACCACGAGTTGCCGATACCACGCCGGAGATCGCCGGGTGTTCCCGACGAAGCCAGTCGATAAACGTGATACCGCCGCGCACTTTAAACGCGCCCGTGGGTGTATGGTTTTCGTGCTTCACCCAGAGTTCTGTTCCCAAGGCCTCGCAGAGACTAGGCCAGCAGTACTGGGGTGTTGGGCCGATGAATTGGTAGACGAGACTCGCTGCATTGTCTAAAGCAGCCAGCGTGAAATTACGGTCCATTGGTGTTCGCCTCTGGGAAAACAGATCGATCTTGATTGCTGATGATCAAGATGACAAGCTCTCTGGCCCGCTCCCGGCCGATGAACACTTTGAGCACCATCCCGCAAAGCGAGACACCGTCCGCCACGCTTCAAGATCCAGAGAGCGGTGCCAGTCCTGCACTGCCTGCGCCCCACTTTATGCCCTTCCAGCGCCACGATTTGCTGCGGATGCTGCGCTCCGAAGGCAGTTTAGATCCGACGCAAAGCAGCATTTTCGATCGCGCGGTTCAGGAGATCGAATCGTTTTTTGCCCGCGAGTTTCATGAGCAAAGGCAACGCTTGAAGGCCCTTTACGCGCCCTTTGATCCCGATGCGGACACACGCGCAGTGTCCGTACTGGCCGATGTTCCCGCTGCCAACTCAGAGAAACCCAGCTTTGAAGCTGAGGAAGAACTAGATCATTTAGAACAAGCTCTCGCGGGAACTCTGCAGCGGGGAAATTATGAGTTACTCGATGAAGCGGATCTTAAGCGCGCATTTCGGAGCGCGTCGCTATTCCAGATCCGCCTAAAGGTCGATCTTAAGGCTTACCGGCGAGCTTTTCTCTATTGCCGAGGCTCGAGCAAACGAAGCGAAACTCTGTCTCTGTTCTTTGGTTTAGTCAAACGCCGAATCGAGTTCACTAATTTTGATCGTGTCTTACTCTTCCTTGAATTTGCGGAGACGCCAAAAGCCAGCGGTGCGGAGATGCTAGCGGGTCGAGTCATGATTAAGCTCTTTCAAAATGTACCCGATGCGGACTTGGAGATGTTGTTTCCCAATACCCGTGTTGCCATGCGCTGGAGCGATCGCTTGCTCATTGGTATTCCGGCGCTGGCGAGTGGTGCGGTGGTGGTCATGACCAAACTAAGCTCCTCGTTGTTGCTCCTGGCAACGCTGATCGGCTTTTGGTTAGGTGTGCATAGCGAACCGGTGACGCTAGACAAGCAGGGGCTGATCATCATTGGGGCGGGGTTAGGCGCCCTGGGTGCTTATCTCTGGAAGCAATGGTCTAGCTATCGGAATCGCAAAGCCCGCTTTCGCCAGGCCCTAACGCGTGACCTGTACTTTAAATTGCTTGATAACAATGCGGGCGTATTGCTGCGTATCTTAGACGATGCGGAAGACTCGGAATGTAAGGAGTCTTTCGTTGCCTTGTACTTCTTGATGCGGTGCGCGCAACCAATTTCTTCCCAAGACTTGGACCAACAAATAGAGACCTGGTTTTCCAGCAACTGGTCGGCTCGCGTAGACTTCGATATCGATGACGCGCTGGCCAAGCTCGCGCGTATTGGTCTTGCACACGAGCTTGATGGAATGTGGAGTCGTGATCCTGGAAGCAGCGCTAGCTTCCAAAGACCCGCGGAAGAGTCGGAGGGAGACGATAGAGAAAGTGATCAAGCGGGCGCTGTTAGCAGCGGTAATGTGTCACAAACGTGACTGCGGAGGATGCTCGATCGACCGGCGGGCTGCTGCGGTCAGCGTGGTCACGAATCACCCCTTTTCTCTGGGAATATAAAGCGCGCGTTGCCCTTGCCTTTGGGACGCTCCTGCTGGGCAAGGGCGCCTTACTGCTGGTTCCCTTTGTTCTGAAGGCGCTGGTCGACTCCCTTGACCTAGGGATAAGCACCGGCCCCTCGCTGGCTTTGCTGGCCTTGGTGCTCGCCTATGGAGGAGCTCGTTTTTCGAGCACGCTGTTCTCCGAACTGCGTGACTTGCTCTTTGGTCGAGTCACTGAGCATGCGATGCGACGCTTGGGTTTGCAGGTGTTCAATCATGTACACACGCTGGATCTTCGCTACCACTTGCAGCGCAGAACCGGAGGACTTGCCCGAGATATAGAGCGGGGCATTTCCGGTATCAGCTTCCTCATGCGTTTTTTCGTCTTCAATATCGCACCAACACTGCTTGAAATCAGCATGGTTGCAGGCATCTTACTTTGGCAGTACGGCATCGAGTACTCCGCGGTCGTGCTCGCTGCCGTCGCTGTCTACGTGCTCTTCTCATTTCGTGCCACCGCATGGCGGACTAGGTTCGTTCGTCAGGTGAACGAAGCCGATACTGCTAGTACCTCGCGAGCGGTAGACAGCTTTTTGAACTACGAGACAGTCAAGTATTTCAATGCGGAGTCTTTAGAAGCGCAGCGTTTCGATCAGGAGCTTGGAGGATTGGAGGCCGCGCGACGCAAGAATCGATTCTCTCTGTTCACGCTTAATTCAGGGCAAGCACTGATTATTGCCAGTGCTCAAGGTGCAATGCTGGCGATGGCAGCCTTTGAAGTTCGTGCGGGGAGCATGAGCGTCGGCGACTTCGTATTGGTCAATCAGTTTATGATTCAGCTCTTCTTACCCTTGAGCTTTCTCGGTTTTCTCTATCGAGAGATAAAAAGCTCGTTGGCTAACATTGAGCGACTTTTTGCCCTTTTAAACCTCAATTCGAGTGTTCGCGACAAAGCGGATGCGCTGCCGCTGAAGGCGGCGGTTCGAAGTATCGTTTTAGACGAGGTCTCCTTCTCCTACGAAGCCGCCAGGCCCATTCTGCAGAACGTCTCTTTTGCGGTGAGCGAGGGGGAGACGGTGGCGATAGTTGGCCCCAGCGGCGCGGGCAAGTCGACGCTACTCAAGCTTCTCATGCGTTTTTACGATCCAGACTCCGGTTCGATTACCTTTAATCAACAAGATCTGCGTGATCTGACCCAAGATTCCGTGCGCCAAACCGTTGCCGTCGTACCGCAGGACTGTGTCCTTTTTAACGATTCCCTCTTAGAGAATCTTCGCTATGGAGATCCGGATGCGAGCGATGCTGACATTGCAGAAGCACTCAGAATAGCCCATCTGAGCGATTTCGTTGCGGATCTGCCGGAGGGCTTAGAAACGATGGTGGGGGAGCGAGGACTCAAGCTTTCCGGTGGCGAAAAGCAGCGGGTTGGAATAGCGCGAGCCGTACTAAAGTCCGCTTCTCTGGTTATCTTTGACGAGGCAACATCGAGCCTCGATCTGCAGTCTGAACAGGTGGTTTTAGCCGCGTTGCGCGAGCTGGCACAGCGGCGTACGACTCTGTTGGTAACTCACCGCCTTACGACCGTGGTAGACGCTGATCGAATTCTGGTACTGGATAAGGGCCGCTTGGTAGAACAGGGCCGACACGAGGCCCTGCTCGCCCTTGGCGGTGTCTACGCGAGTCTATGGCATTCTCAGCCCACGGCCGGTGACTCTCGCGGCGAACGCGCTCTTACGAACTCCTTCACTTGAGCTTGCAAGGCCACGGATTGGACTCGATGGGTCTATCCTCAGCGTCAGCTGTGCTAGAGCAAGGCTCTGACCTCCTGAGCGAGTTGTTGCACGTGCCTATCAGCAATACCTAGCTCTTCAAGAGCACTCGCAAGATCGATCAGATAGTCGGCATTTTTGCCGCTTGGGCCCACGCTGCGAGCGATGTGTGCGGCCAATTCCGCATTCGTGCCGTCACCGAGATAGGCCGGGTTATCAGGGGCTGCGATATACACCGTTGCACTCACAGTCTCCTCGCTGGTTTTTAGTGTGATCGGAAGTTCGTGTCGCTCGTAGCCGTTTTTCTCTCGGAAATCTAAGTGGGTAAAGACCGAGCCGCGAACCCGGAGCGCAACGCCACCACAATGAGCGTTAGGGGTGGCTATCAAAGTAAGCACGCGACCGGGAGCCTCCGGTGTGCCTCGATGGTCATGGGAGCCCTGCCAAAAACGCCTCTCCCACCCGTGCAGCGTGGCTTGCTCTTTTGCCTCAATTGGGAAATCGATTTTGTAAATTAAAGAGCCGTAGGCAAACACCCAATGACAGGCTTCTTCCAAATCGGTTGCGGGATCGAGGCTTTCGCTCATCTGTCTCTGGGTGGAACGCGTAGAGTTGGTCGAAAGGGCATGTGCTTTATTCTAATGAACGAGATAGGAACAGCTACAACAGACGCTCCAGAAGCGATTGTCATCGGGGCTAACAGCGGCATAGCCAGGGCGTTGTGCAAGCGGTGGGATAGCAGTTCGCAAATTTATCGCGTCCACGCGGTGAGCCGCGTACCCACAGAAGGGGCCCAAACAGGTAGGGTATCCGAACACGCCCGCAGCGATCGATTGCTCGAATATCAATGCGATCAGAGCGAAGATGCCATCACCGAAGTGATTGCCTCAATTTTCACTTCGGAAAAGAACATTGCCCGTATCGTGATTGCACTTGGCACGCTTCACGGAGACGATTACCAGCCAGAAAAATCGGTGACCGCCCTTTCCGCATCGGCGATGGAAGAGGTTTATCGAATCAACTGCGTACTGCCTCTGGTATGGCTAGCAAAGCTCGCACCCCGGCTGCGAACGTTGAAGGACTGCCGAATAGCGGTGCTA
>JBCCQO010000167.1:0-7516 GCA_039024595.1 Pseudomonadota bacterium
CGCGGCGCGAGAACTTATATGGCGTTCAAACCGTTCGTTCAGCTCAGCCACTCGCGATTGCGCTCGCTCCAACTCTGCCTTCATCTCTACCGGGCAGTTCGCCGGACTCGCAAACTTCAGCGCATCTCGATAAAAAGCCCCCGAGGCTCTCCAATCACCTCGCCGATAAAAGGCATCGCCCTTCACTACCAGAACTCTGGGATTCCGAGGCTCCAAAGCAAGTGACCGATCCGCAGCTTGTATCGCTTGCTCCGAATCCCCCAGGTCACGGAAGGCCAGCGCGAGAACGCCCCAGACGCTAGCGTTGTTGGCACCACCTTGAATTGCGGTTACGCAGGTGTTGCGCGCACTCTCGGCGCGTCCTTCTCGAAGTTCAGAAATAGCCTGCTGGTTGAGCGCGCGCAACTGCTCGGCAGATAGGCTGTTACTACTCGCAGAATTGTTCATTTATCGCCGTCCAAAAAAAAGCCGGGGTATAAACCCCGGCTTATTGGTTCGAGTTATCGACCGCTTAGAAGCTGACGTTTACCCCAGCAAACCAGTAGCGGCTAACATCGAACAGTCCGGGGTAGGTGTTATTGTTACCTGTTCCCGTACCTACGTTAGTAGACAGGGGCGGATCCTTGGCAAACACGTTGTTAACACCCGCACGCAGATTGATGCTATCCGTCAGATTGTAATTGGCGGACAGATCAAGATAGTTGCGCTCTTCCAGGAAGTCATTCATCTGCTCGTCCCGCTGTGACGCAGCCTGCCGATCAAGACCGAACAGCTCGGTCTCGCCAACGTGACGCCAAGTCGCATTCAGAACCAGATCAATGGTTGTCTCCCAGCTGACCAACATGCGGTGGCTGTACTCCGGAGTTGGCAACTCGCAGGAACCTGCGTAGAAGCCCACACACTCGATGGGATCAGCACCGTCAAACGGTGTTTCATCCAGCGTATCGAGATAAGTACCCGCATAGTCAACGGTCACGATTCCGAGCTTGCCGATGTCGAGCAGGTAGGTGACGCTGAGGTCAATACCGCGCGTTTCGATCAGAGCGATGTTTTCGTTTTGCTCGCTGATACCCGCAACGCCGCCGCCAGGGGCGTCGTTAGACAGCCACAGAGTTCCGAACGTGTCACGCTGGATGAGCGAGCAGAAAGTGTCAGATCCGGGGCCACCAGCGATACATCCGTTCAAGCTGGCTTGCGCAGGGATCGTATCGATCGCGTCAGAGACTTCGATGTCAAAGTAGTCAACGGTCAGGCTCAATCCTTCGATGAACGAAGGCGTGTAAACAATACCGAAGGTTACCGTGTCAGAAGTTTCTGGCTCGAGCTGTGCGTTACCACCAGTGATCGTGTTGAACTGACCCGCTGGGTTGTCTTCAACATTACCGAACTGGGCGGCAGTCACACCGGTTCGCGCACATGCCTCGGCAGAAGCCTGTGGGCCAGGGAAGTTACCGTCGCCATCCGGACCAGAAGCACAAGGGTCGAACAAGCCATTCTCACCGGTAGAAAGGTCGGTCAGGCCGGTGTTTGCACCCACGAACAGGTCAAACACGTTTGGCGCACGAATTGCTCGAGATACGTTTGCACGAAGGCGAACGTCGTCGATCGGAGTCCAGCTAGCACCTAGGAACCAAGTCTCAGCGGTAAAGCTGTTCGACGTATCTTGCTGTGAATTGGGGTCAAGACCTGCAGTCGTATAATCAGACCAGCGGTATCCTGCTTGCACACCAAGTTCCTTAGCGAAAGGCGCGTCCTGAATCAGCGGTAATTCAACCTCTGCGAAGAGTTCGAACACGTCGATGTCACCGGCAATCGGAAGCGTCGCGCCACCGGTTCCGGTCAAACCACGACCCGCAGGAATCTGCGAAACGTCATCAGACAAACGAGACAGACTGTCTTCGCGGTATTCGAAGCCGATCAAACCGGTCAGGCCGTCTTCAGCGAAAGGAAGTGCAACGCCTTTGCTAGTGAAGTCGGTCTCGATGGTTCCGCCAATCACTAGCTGCTCGGTTTCACCGGTCACGATACCAACACCCTGGATGAAGTTAACGGCCTCATCGGTAATCAGCGTTTCACCGCTGGCAGTACGATCAAAGGTATTCCACGGAACACATCCACCACTGGAGTCGCGGCAGACAATATTTCCGTTTTCGTCTTCGACTACAAACAGAGCCTGCTGGACCCGCTCGAAGTTGAGGTCACGCTGAGAGATTCGTCGACCGTTAGTGCGCGAGTATTGGGCGAACAAGTCGAAAGTGTAATCCTCTGCGAAATCACCACGAATACCGGTAACGATTTTGTAGGTGCTGTTCTCGAAGGTGCTGATTCGAGGTCCGCCCTCTACGTTCCGGTGTGAGTTGATGAACGCTACGTCCGTTCCATCGTTGGTGGGATCGTCATCAGCCAGGAGCTCGTTGCAGCTCACAAATGTGCCCTGAGTGAAACTTCCAATACCGATGAAGTCGCCGAAAGTGAAATCACCCGTGCCGTTAGGTCCGCGCCCAGCGGTGAGGAGCGGGTTATCGCAGTTTGTCTGGAAAGATCGGTTGAACGTAGCCGACTCGGCGATTTGTGCCGTGGTGTTGTTGTTCATGTAAGCGAGGTCCATGTAGGCCTCGATGCCATCAACAATTTCGTAGTGGCCGCTGGCGTTCAGGTTCCAACGCTCCACCGGCCGCTGGTAGTGGTTTCGGGCGCCGAAGTTGTACGTTTGAGCCGCACCACCACTGAACGGAATCAGGGTGCCGTCTTCTTCTTGGAAGAGTACGCCGTTACCGTTCTGCGTATTAAAACGCCGGAAGTTTGATGATCCCACACAGCTGATCGTATCGGTTCCGCCAAGGGTACAGGAGCCGGTGTCCCGATCTGCACCCAAGAGCTCGCGCTGACGCTGGTAGCTACCAAACATTGTAATGTTGCCGCGCCCATCGCTGGAGTTCATCCCCATCGTGGCAGAAACGAGCCAGTCTTCACCGCCCGTTTGGCCGCCCGAATCTTCGATTCCAGAACGCTCTAATACGTCCGCTATAAACCCATTGTCGTTAGGGTTCTGGCGAGTTCCGCCTTGGAAGTTGAGTTCAAAACCTTCGTAGTCGCGCTTCGTAATGAAGTTAACTACACCTGCAACCGCGTCAGAGCCGTAGACCGCCGATGCGCCGGAGGTGATCACGTCAACCCGCTCGATTAGCTGAGCTGGGATGATATCGACGTTGACGGGCGAGTCGAAGGGGCTACCGAAGGGAAGTCGACGACCGTCCATCAAAACGAGGGTTCGTTCTGCGTCCAGACCTCGAAGGTCTAGGCTGGAAGTACCGCCGGAACCATTAGCGACCTGTGATGTTTGGTCCACAAAAACGTTCGGCAGAAGGTTAACCACTTCTTCAATTCGGGTCACACCGCGGTTAGCGATCTCTTCCGAGCTGATCTGCAATAGTGGTACTGATGAAGATATATTGGACTTAGTGAGGCGCGATCCGGTAACGATAACTTCTTCTACCGTTTCCTGATCTTGCGCGAAGCTGGGCGCCGCGTTCAGCGTCGCCACAGCAGTCACGGCTGCACTCACCGCTAGTGATAGCGATTTTTTGTTCAGCATTACATTCCCCTGTAACTTATATTTGCTAGCGTGCCGGCCTTTTGAGCCAGGTGCATCTTTCGATTGTGACACACATCAATATTTAAGAATGTGTGAAATATTCACTAGTAGGGAACTTATCGGACTCTTGTCACGCCCACGCTCTTCCCGATGTCGACCAACTCCATTTTGTAGAAGCCGAGCAAATTTTTTGAAATTTTCACCTTAGGAAGGTCCTCACCACGATAGGTGTACTTTTCATTTTTTCGCTGGCGCCAAACTTGACCATTTTCCAGAGTAAAGGTCGTTTTGCCTCTCCAACCAGTGAAATCTCCGGTAATGCGCGACTCTATCTCGATCTCTTTCTCTGCCTTTTTGACGTCTTCGCTAGACGTTCGAAGCACTTTCGATTCGCCCGCCGTGTAGCGCAGAAGCCAAGCGTCTAAGGCCGCGAGCTCCTTTTCAGAGAGAGCGTCTAAGCCAGCAGCGAAGAATTCCTCTGCGGTCATGAGCGCTCGAATACCGGGGAAGTCGCTCTTCGAGTCGGCGAAGACCGAAGGAGCGGCTGCGATGGAGAAGACCGCGATAAGCAAAGCGGTCGCAATGGAAGAATTTCTGCTCATGATTTCGTCCTAAAAAACCTCAAGTAAATCGGGCTGCGGTATCTCAGATGCCGGCTCTTCGTTGGTAGACGGTCATCACCGGGTGGCGCGTTCCACCAACATCTCAACCGCGGGCAGCGCTTTACCCTCTACATATTCTAGAAAGGCGCCGCCTCCGGTTGATATATAGGAGATTTGTTCCGCGATCTCGAATTTATCGATGGCTGCCAGCGTATCGCCGCCTCCAGCAAGGGAAAAAGCGCTACTGCGAGCGATGGCGTGGGATAGGCTTTCCGTACCGGCGGCAAAACTCTCAAATTCGAAGACACCCACGGGCCCGTTCCACAAAATAGTCCCTGCACCGGCAAGGAGCTCGCTCATTGCCTCTGCACTAGCAGGTCCAATATCTAGAATCATATCTTCCGAACCCACCTGCTCAATTGACTTAGTGACGGCAGGGGCCTGCGCATCGAAGTACTCTGCGGTCACCACATCGACGGGCAGAGGAATGTGTGTCTTGGCTGCGATCCTTTTCGCATCGTCCAGCAACTCATGCTCGCACAGTGACTTGCCCACCGGGTAACCGGCCGCAGCTAAAAACGTATTGGCAATACCACCGCCTACGATCAACTGATCGACTTTATCGGCCAAGGCCTCAAGGACTTCTAACTTGGTTGAAACCTTAGCGCCACCAACTATTGCCACCATCGGCCGTGCGGGCTCCGCCAGCGCTTTTTCGAGTGCCTCAAGCTCTGCCACCAAAAGCGGTCCCGCGCAGGCGGTCGCAGCGTATTTGCCAACCCCATGAGTGGAGGCTTGTGCACGGTGGGCCGTTCCGAAAGCATCCATAACGAACACATCGCAGAGAGATGCATAGGCCTTCGCTAAGGCATCATCATTTTTTTTCTCGCCGACGTTAAAACGGACATTTTCGAGCAGGGCGATTTGCCCAGCTTCTAAAGTGACCTCACTTTCCCAATCCTTTATGAGCTGAACGGGTTGCTCTAGTAACGCCGAGATCCGATCAGCCACAGGTGCCAAAGAGAATTCATCCTCGAACACCCCCTCCGATGGTCGACCAAGATGGGACATGACTAAGACCTTCGCACCCGCCTCGGCCGCCGCTTTGAGCGTGGGTAACGCTGCCCGGATACGCGCATCGGAGCTGATCACCCCGTCTTTAACAGGTACATTTAGGTCCTCGCGAATCAGTACTCGCTGATTCGCGAGATTTACATCGGACATACGTTTTACGGTTTGCGCCATACCAGGGGTTCCTCCCTAGGGGAAAGGGTAGATTGAAACGTGAGTCGGGCTTCTCGCCGGCACGGAGAGCGCGAGAGCCTCGTTTTTAGCGGCCGATCGGCGCAGCAAGTCACAGCAACGTGGACCAGTAATGAGCTAAATCCAGCATGCGATTGGCGTAAGCCCATTCATTGTCGAACCAGGTCAGCACCTTGACTAGACGTCTACCGCTGACACGAGTTTGACATGCATCAATCACGCTCGAACGACTATCCTTATTGAAGTCACAGGAAGCCAAGGGCTCCTCTGTGTAACCCAAAACGCCGTCGAAGTTCGTAGCTGACGCCGCGCAAAGCGCCGCATTTACGTCTGCTTCCGTCGCGTCACGACTAATCGCGACCGTCAGATCCATAGCAGACACGTTTAAAGTGGGCACTCGCAGCGCCTGGGCAGTGAATCGCCCGCTGAACTCAGGGAGCACGCGTTCTACACCGCGAGCAAGGCCCGTGTCGACGGGGATGATGGACTGGCCCGCAGCGCGAGTCTTGCGCAGATCCGTATCGTGGTAAGCATCAAGAACCGGTTGGTCATTCATCGCTGAATGGATCGTGGTAATCGTGCCGTACTCGATGCCAAAGGCTTCGTCGAGAGCTACGATGACGGGCACGATACCGTTGGTGGTACAGGACGCCGCCGATATGACCTGGTGTTCTGGCTTAAGGGCTGCTTGGTTCACACCAAAAACGATTGTGGCGTCGACATCCGCGGTGGCAGGCTGTGAGAACATTACCTGCTTTGCCCCCGCATGCAGATGCAGCTCGGCAGATGAACGGTCGGAGAAAGAACCGGTGCACTCAAGTACCAGCTCCGCGCCAACGCTGCTCCAAGCCAGCTCAGTCAGCTTCGGCTCATTAAGCAGCCGAAGCTCCTTTCCCGCGATCGTCAGCTTTTCCTCGCTGTGATCAACGTCCGCAGGAAAGCGTCCAAACGTAGAATCGTAACGGGTGAGGTGGGCGACGGTCGCCGCGTCGGCGAGTTCATTAATCGCCACGAGCTCTAGCTCATTGCGATGAGGACTCTCCTGAAGCGCTCTTAGGAGCGTGCGGCCGATACGCCCATAACCATTGATTGCTAGGCGCAGCATGAAGAACTAAAAAGCTTCTATGAGCTCTCTTACCGTATTCGCGACATTTTCCACGGTAAAGCCAAACTCTTGCATAAGTTCTCCGCCCGGCGCTGACTCGCCAAAGCTGGTCATCGCAACAATGCGACCGTCGAGACCGACATACTTGTACCAAAAATCCGCGTGCGCGGCTTCAACCGCTACTCTAGCCAGGCATTCGCTTGGCAACACCGACTCACGGTAGCTTGCATCTTGCTGCTCAAAAACCTCCGGGCAGGGCATCGAGACCACGCGCACCGGCGCATCAATGGCTTGAGCCGCATCAATCGCGAGGCCAACCTCTGACCCGGTTGCAATGATAATCGCCTGCGGTGTGTCAGCACTGTCGAGCAGCACATAACCGCCTTTTTCGATGTCCTTTAGCTGGCGGGGGCTGCGCTTCTGATGCGCCAGGCCTTGGCGGGAAAACACAAGCGCGCTTGGTCCGTTCGCACGAGCGACCGCAGCCTTCCAACAGGCGGCCGATTCAACGGTGTCGCAAGGGCGCCAGGTGTGGAGGTTTGGGGTGGCGCGCAGGGCTGTCAACTGCTCTACCGGTTGATGCGTAGGACCATCCTCACCCACGCCGATTGAATCGTGCGTATAAACGAAGATAGATCGCTGTTTCATTAACGCGGCCATGCGAACTGCATTGCGTGCGTATTCCATGAATATCAGGAACGTGCCGCCGTAGGGTATGAATCCACCGTGGATGGCAATTCCATTCATAATGGCGGACATTCCGAATTCGCGAACGCCATAATAGATGTAGTTACCAGCGGCACTCGCATCGCTCACCCCGTCGGAACCACTCCATTTGGTCAGATTCGAACCGGCAAGATCCGCGGAGCCACCGAGCAATTCGGGAAGTAGAGGACCAAAGGCATCCAGCGCATTCTGGGACGCCTTGCGCGAGGCAATACTCTCCCCGTC
>JBCCQO010000168.1:0-7507 GCA_039024595.1 Pseudomonadota bacterium
CGGCGGTCATGTCGTTAACTGAGTTGAATTGGTTAGGAACCGGTAGGAAGCTTCGCTGTCCGCGCTTTCGCAGTTGTTCTTCGTAGTAGCCGACCCAGGTGTCTTGCCTCGGGTCTAGCTGTAGCGCGTAAAACGCGTGGCTTCGAAAGCGCTCAGAAGCGAACTCAACCACCGTGGTGAAACGCTGTCGGTCTTCACGAGAACTGGAATGAGCTCGCTCGACCGAATAAAGCGTACGAATTTGTGCGACGTCGACTGCCCGATCGGCCACATCGGTAGGACCTGTGAGCAGAACAAAGCGGCTGGCGTCCCGAGCGGAGACGCGATTTAGATCATGTTCAACGCCGGAGTTACCTTGTCGATAAACCACGTTGCCGCGCGCAAGTCGAGCGGCGCGAGTTCCTTCCGAACTTTCAATGGAGTCAAATACTCGGCGCTCTAGCTGCTTTTCCGCATCGTCTTTTTCGATGGGACCGAGAATCGCGATCTCGTGATGGGCACTGGCATGCAGTAAATCGGCCACTAAGGTGAAGATTCGGGAGTTCCAGCCAACGATAACGATGTGATCTCGGAACGCGACCGGGGCTCCGCCCTCTCGCAGGTGCTTCAGGCCCGAGGTGATGAGACTCGTTAGAATGCCGACCAGACCAGCCATGAAGGTGATCATGCCGAGAATGGTGAAGAGTGTGCCAAGCGTTGCCGTTATCGCGCCGTCGTCGTCACCGAGGTAACCGGGGTCGGTGATATGAAGAAAAGTCCACCAAATAGACTGTGCAAGTCCTGAACCCGCACCGGAGAGATAAACGACTACTCCACCAGCGACTGAGATAGCGACTATGATGACCAGTAGGCCTATCAACAGTATGAGGTGTGGCCGCCCTTTTTCGAGGCGGTAACGCCAGTGTTTGAACATAAATAACGTGTTTGTTGTTTATTTTTTTTCCAAGAGTACCTTTTGCGTTTAGCTGAAAAAAGAGCGGCTAGAAGTAAATGTTTTTAGCATGCAATGGGGGGTGCACGGATGAGGCTCTAACCCCAATGAACTCTATCAATTCACTCTACGCAGTGGACTAGTTTCGACCGCCGAATTGCGTCTGCGTAGCTGCGGCTAGCTGGGCGGGTTGTTGGGCGGGTTGTATAGACGATTAATGTACTCGCCTAGTAGCATTTCTCGACTCTTCGCGGGAAGCGCGTTCAGCATGTTATTGATCTCGCCCATATTGTCGGGCAGTGTCGATCCATCTCCCCCAAGCACGTCACCCAAGTCATCCATGATCTCCGGCCCGGAATTTTCTATGAGGTCGATCAATTCCTGAGGCATCACAAATTTCTCTGCGCCGATTTGCTTTGATCGCACCTCTTGGGCAACGACCTTGAGATCAGCGATAAAGGCATCCACTTGAGCAACGTTGTGTTGCCCCACAGACAGGTGCAAATTCTCGCTGCTATTGGCGAAGGCAAATTGCGGTTGGATGTACCAGCCACGTTCTTGCATTGCATCCGCCAGTGGAAAAATATTGTGATCGGTAGCGCGCACCGCCAGCATGTTGGTTTTCCCTTCCCCCATCACTTCCAGCCCTTCGATCTCACCAACTGCATCGACGATTTTCCTAGAGGCCTCCTGCGTAGCCTTTACTAGTTTCAGGTAGCCATCGCGGCCGAAGTGATTTAGAACTGCCCAGCAGGCCGCAATTGGGCCACCGCTTTTCGATGAAGTGACCCCAGGATTGATGATTGCGTAGCCAGTCCATTTGGCATAGGAGAAAATCTGGTGACGCCGAAACTCTCGGTCCTGATAAAGAATGCAAGAAGCGCCCTTAGCGGCGTAACCCCACTTATGAAAGTCCATGGAAATCTGAGTGACTCCGGGAACGGAGAAATCAAAATCTGGGATGTCATAGCCCAGCTCTTTTGCAAAAGGTAGATACATTCCCCCCACACAGCAGTCTACATGCAGTCGTTTTTCGTGGCGCAGAGCAACTTCTCCGATTTCCCGGATTGGGTCTATTGCTCCGTGCGCATAGGAAGACGCTGACGCGACGAGAAGAATGGTGTTTGGCGTGATAGCGTCCTCTATTTTTTGAGGATCAGCGCAGAAGTTGTCGTCTACATCGACAAGCACTGCATTTAAGTCAAAGTAATGGCAAGCCTTATGAAACGCGGGATGGGCTGTGCTAGGCAGGATTACCTCGGGGTTGGTAATCTCCGGGTGAATTTTGCGATAAAAATCCCGCGTCGCCTTAAGCGATAGCAAGATACTTTCTGTGCCGCCGGAGGTGAACGTGCCCGTTGCATCACTGCCTCCATTGAGTAAATCGACCGCCATTCCAATGACATCTTTTTCCAGTTCCAGGCAGGAGGGAAAGGACGTCGGGTCTAGCCCGTTCTCCGTCATGTACATCGTCATGGCCTCGCCTAGGAGTTGCTTAGCATCGTCGCCTGCGTCGTAGACGTAGGCGAAGACGCGGCCCTCGCGCCAGCGGACGTCATTAGCTTTACGGCTGCTGAGCTCTTTGAGTAGGGTTTTGGCAGGACGCCCCGTTTTTGGAAATTCCATTTTTTATGCCTCGGAGTCTTAGAAGTCTCTTGCTGTCGGCCAGCGGTTGCACGGGCTAAGCCAGAGAATGCTAGACCTTACAGAGGGGATAATCCATCGTGTATGAGATCTCGTTTTCTCTCCCGTGAGTGCCGAGAAAACGAAATACTCCAACTTTCAACACGAAAGGGGGATCGAAAACCTAAAGTTCCTGCGGTACACAACACAGGTAGAGTCGATGAACCGAAGAGCAGCGGTCACGTCGAGTCCACAGCCAAATTGAGCGAGGAGCTAGCGGTGAAAAACGCCTACGACGTTATCGTAATTGGTGCAGGACACAACGGATTAACCTGCGCCGCCTATTTGGCAAAAGCCGGCCGTCGAGTTCTAGTGCTCGAACGCAGACCCATGATCGGTGGTGCCACACTCACGGAAGAGTTTCACCCCGGCTTTAAGAATTCTGTGTTCTCCTATCTCGTGAGTCTCCTAGATCAGTCGGTGATTCAAGATCTTTCCCTTCCAGCGCACGGATTAGAACTGCTGCACCGACCCGGTGGTGCGCTTTCGATACTACCCGATGATCACCTGTATCTGCCCCGGGACACGGCCCAGGCGCAGCAGGCAATAAGCAAGTTTTCCCAAGTGGATGCGGAGGCCTACCCAGCTTTCGAGGCCATGTTGGAAGATATGGGTGATTTGGTGAGAACTATCGCTCAGACGATTCCTCCCAATTTCGGCGGCGGTCTGGCTGATCTTTGGCGTTTAGTTAAAACCGCAAACGGCTTTAGGAAGCTTCCAAGCAAAAGGCAAATTGAGCTAACAGAGCTGATGACTATGTCGATCGGCGACGTACTCAATCGCTGGTTCGAAAGCGGCCCAATAAAAGGCCTGTACGGCTTTGAAGGCATTATCGGAAACTTTGCTGACCCCTGGACGCCCGGTACTGCTTACGTTCTCTTACATCATGTGTTTGGCGAGATCGATGGCCGTACCGGCGCGTGGGCCTACGCCAAGGGCGGGATGGGTGCAATCGCAGCTGCGCTGGCATCTTCAGCAAAAGCGAACGGCGCTGAGATCTTGACCGATGCGGAAGTGGCTGAGGTCAAAGTGCATGATGGTCGTGCGACGGGGGTGGCCCTCACCGATGGGCGAGAGTTTGCTGCCAGCTGCATTGCTGCCAATACGCACCCCAAGATCCTGTTCGGTAGCTTGATTGATCCAAAGCTTACACCCGACGAATTTCAAATGAGGCTAGGAGGGTATCGGAGCGAGTCAGCTACTTTTCGAATGAATCTCGCTTTGAGCGAGTTGCCGCAGTTCGATTCGCTCGCGCACGATGAACGCGGGCTGGCTGCGATGAAGAATACGATCGATATTTGCCCATCACTGGAGTACATAGGTTCCGCTTATGAAGATGCTAGGACACTGGGTTGGGCGCGCAATCCGGTTGTCTCCATGTGTATTCCTACGCTGATCGACAACTCGCTAGCCCCATCCGGCTGCCATGTAATGAGTTTATTTTGCCAGCACTTTCGTCGTAACCTTCCCAATGGTCAGCGTTGGGATGACGTGAAGGAGGAGGTGGCTGATCAAGTCGTGAATACCGTGTCCCGGTACGCTCCAAACTTGAAGCAGGCGATTGTTGGTCGTCAAATCAACACGCCTCTGGATATCGAGCGCAAGCTCAACATGATTGGTGGCGATATTTTTCACGGTAAATTGTCGTTGAATCAGCTGTTTTCTCTACGGCCCGTGGGAGGTTACGCCGATCACAGAATGCCAGTTGGTGGTGTTTATCTATGTGGGTCTGGCGCCCACCCCGGCGGCGGTGTGTCCGGCATCCCTGGGAAGAACGCCGCGGCTGTTATTTTGAAAGATCGGCGCTAACTGGATAACAGCCCGAAAGCTAAGCCTCCAGCGAACGCAGATACGTCTCCCCGTTCTCAAGATGGACCTCGAGCTTCTTTGAATCCATACGTTCGACTGTCCTACACATCATGGCCCAGCGTGGGTTTGAGCCCAGTCTTTGCCGATGCTTCCAAATAAACCGCCAATAGAGACCGTCCCAGGTCTCTGCCCAAGCCCCCGTGCCCCAGTCGCTCATTTTCTTGATGTAGTTTGAGCCGGAAAAATAGGGCTTAGTGGTAATCAAGCCTCCATCGGCATGTTGGCTCATGGCATAAACATTCGGGACCATCACCCAGTCATAGCTGTCGACAAACATTTCCATGAACCATCGGTAGACCTGGTCCGGATGGAATTCGCACAGAAACATGAAGCCCCCGAGAACCATTAGTCGTTCGATGTGATGACAATAGCCGGTTTCTAAAATACGGTGGATGGTGTCATCCACCGGGCCTATCCCAGTTTCACCGCGATAAAAACTATCCGGTATGGTTCGTTCATGTTTCCAGTGATTGCTGGTGCGCATGGTCACGCCGAGTTCGCTATAGGTGGCGCGCATGAACTCACGCCAACCAATGAGTTGACGCACAAAACCCTCTAAGGAATTAAGCGGAATCGCTTTCTTGTCGGCGGTGCTGAGAGCGGCATCGAGCACCTGTCTCGGTGTGAGAAGGCCGGTGTTCAACAGGGGCGTAAGTACCCCATGCCACAGCCAGGATTCTCCTCTTACGATGGCGTCCTCATAGGACCCAAAGCATTCAAAGCGCTGTTCTAGGAAGGACTGCAGCCACCGATCGGCCTCCGCATGACTGCTGGGATAGAACAGACGCTCCAAACTGCCGGGCGCGTCCGGAAAGTCCTTCAGTACGCTCTGGCGAGCTGACTCACTGATGTGGTCGACGGGAGCGTATTCGAGCGTCGGAATAGTCGGGTACAGCTTTTTGGGCACCTTTTTGCGGTTGTCTTCGTCGAAGGACCACTTACCGCCGACCGGTTCGTTTTCCTCCATCAATACCTTGAGTCGGCGGCGCTGCGACTTATAGAACTCAGCCATAAACCAACGTTTGCGACCATCCGACCAGTCTTGATTATCCCCTTTCGTATTTAGCCAGCCCGGGCTATCAAGCAATGTAAGCTCAAGGCCAAGGGAGTCGGTGGCGGTACGTAGGCGGGCCTCGGCGCTGAAATCCACTAATTCCACGACCACTACTGAGGTGCAGCCTGCAGAGCGCAAGTTCCTTAAAAGGCTATGAATTGTGTCCGCTTGATCGCTGTGGCGCTCCAGCGAGACAGAGTAACCACGTTGCTCCAAAAGCGCTTTGTATCGAGCCATGCTCGCTCGATGCAGCCACAGTTTTTGTTTATGCATCCGCGCGGGGTATTGCGAGTCACCAAAAAAAAGCGGGTCTTCGAACAGGACAATCGAGTCGATTTCCGCGTTGAGGCCTGGGTGTTGATCAAAGAGCTGGTGGGGCCAAACAATTAGTGTGGAGGACATCAGGTGACGCCGTCTTTTTGACAGCTCGCAAGCTTAATCGATCGCTGCTGCAAATGCGGGTAAGTTCCCAGAGCGTTCATTGGCAAAGCCTGGTCAATAAGTGTTTCGCACGCTTACAATTCGCGTAACGCGAGTGGCGGAGCGTTTGAGCGACCTCAGGCCAAGCCGAACTTTTTTGGTAACGATAGATGTGGGAAGTAAAACAGTCCGCAGGCGCACTCGGCGCAGAAATTTCGGGTATTGATCTGAGCCGCCCGCTTAATGCTAGCGAGCAACAACAACTCCGCTTGTTGCTGAATGAACATGAAGTTGTCTTCTTTCGCGATCAGAATATCGATCCTAGGGCGCAGCGGGAACTTGCGTTGTGTTTCGGTCCATTGCAAACGCATCCGGCCTACTCGACCGTAGAGGGCTTTCCGGAAATTACTGTGCTTGAAAGCACACCCGAAAAGCCGAGCAAGATCGAAGTTTGGCACTCCGATATGACTTTTCGTGAGCATCCGCCTATGGCAACTGTTCTGCGGTCCGTGGTGGTTCCCGCAAAAGGCGGCGATACGATGTGGGCAAGCATGTCGACGGCCTACGCCGCCTTATCGGAGCCGATGCGTGAGTTTCTGAGCGGCTTGCACGCGATCCACGACTTCTCTTGGGGGTTTAAAGAGAGCCTGGCGGAAGAAGGGGGTGAAGAGCGGCTGGCCGAGGCCGTAAAGAGTAACCCTCCGGTCGTGCATCCGGTCGTGCGCACCCATCCGGAAACCGGAAAAAAACTGCTTTTTATCAATGCGTTGTTCACCACCCATATCCTCGAGCTAGCAAAGGAGGAAAGCGACGCGCTGTTGTCTTTTCTCTACGAACACGTCAAAACGCCCGAGTTCTCAGTTCGCTTTAGCTGGGAACCAAACAGCATTGCGATTTGGGATAACCGTAGTACGCAACACAAACCGGTGAATGATTACTTTCCTGCGCACCGCCGCATGGAACGCATCGTTATCGACGGGGATAAACCTTTCTGAACAGTGCCACACTGTTCAGCCAGTTCCGCGACGTTTCGCCCGAAGCTCCTCGAGGTACAAGCTCACGTCTTTTTTGACTTCCGGCGCAAATAGATAAAGGCCAATAATATTGGGGATCGCGATCAGGAAGACCATTGCATCAGAAAAATCTAACACTGCGCTTAATTGGATCATGCAACCGATTGCTAAGAAAGCACAGAACACGAACTTAAACAGGGCTTGCATGGCTTTACCCTCGCCAACCAAATAGGTCCAACCCTTCAGGCCGTAGTAGGACCAGGAAATGCTCGTCGAGAAAGCGAACAGCAAAGCGGCCACCGCGAGGGGGTAGGGTGCCCAGCTCACATGATGGGCAAACGCGGCCGAGGTAAGCTCAATGCCTTCGTAGCCCTTGTCGATTAGGCCGTAGGGGAACGCGGTCGTGACCACGACCAAGGAGCTCAATGTGCAAATAACGACCGTGTCGATAAATGGTTCGAGTAGCGATACCAAACCCTCCGATGCTGGCCGGTTTGTTTGCACCGCCGAGTGGGCGATCGAGGCCGAGCCAATACC
>JBCCQO010000169.1:0-7471 GCA_039024595.1 Pseudomonadota bacterium
CTGCCAACGCTCACCTGTCGCTCCGCCATGGCCTCCAGCAGCGCCGACTGTACTTTCGCGGGCGCGCGGTTAATCTCGTCCGCAAGCACCAGATTGCTGAATACAGGGCCTTGCTGGAAGTGAAAACTCGCCTGCTGCGGTCGATAGATTTCCGTCCCGGTAACATCGCCGGGTAATAGGTCAGGGGTGAACTGGATGCGTTGAAAGTTTCCTTCCAGCGCGTCTCCAAGCGATTTAATCGCACGCGTTTTCGCAAGACCGGGTGCGCCCTCCACCAAAAGGTGGCCATCGGCAATCAGTGCAATCAGCAGCCGTTCGATTAAGTGCTTTTGACCAATGATCTGTTGGTCCAGCCACGCTTCCAGTGCTCGTAGTTCGTTGACAGCCAAGGGTGCTCCTATGCGCTCGTTATTCGACTCGGTCTCAAGCAGTTTTTGCTGCTCGCGAAAGGCGTCGGATTTTAGCCAACTCTGGGCGTAAGAGTTAGAAAAAATTCAGCTCTAATCGACTGATAATTGGAGAAAAGGTTCAAAAAAAGAGACGCAGCGCTGTTCCGTTGCGATACACTGCAGCGACGAGGCCACACACCGCATCATGAGGGGGAAAATCATGGCGTGGGAGACCCTAAAAGAGACGCTTCTGGCTGAGACTGCGTCTTTGTTTAATAAAAATGCCAGCGACGAACACCGCAAAGATCTGCACGAACTCGCGTCGGCGCTTCTCGGTCGCTTTTCTGCTGAGGACCTAAGAGGTCGTTCCGCCGATAATCTCTACGGTATGACCTACGGCCTTCGGCTGTTTATGCAGAGCTGGGATGCGAGCCGACCTAAGGTTCGGATCCTCAATCCAAATATTGCAAGTCACGGTTGGGAGAACTCCTCAACCGTGCTGGTCGCGCTGTGTCCCGATATCCCTTTTGCCACCGCCTCGGTTCGAGGGGAAATCAACCAACGTGGGATCGACATTCATTGCCTGGCGAGCTGTAACCTACGCTCCGCTCGTAACGAGGCCGGAGATCTTAGCGAGCTTGTCGATGCAACAGGCAATTCTTCCGCTGAAGCTCTTTCGGAGGAGAGCTTGCTCTACTTCGAGATCGCCCGCCACAGCAACCTGGAAGACTTAGAAGACCTGCGCCAAACCATCGAAGACATCTTGCTCGATGTCGATAAGGTGGTCAGCGACTTTGCGGCAATGCGTGAGCGTTTAGAGGAGGTTTATAAACTCGTCGTCGATAGCGCGATGATTGCGGAGGACAACCGCACGGAAGCAGCGGAGTTCCTCGCCTGGTTACGCAAGGATCACATTACCTTTCTAGGCTACGAGTACCTCAGGGTTCGTGACGATGCCGTTACCCCTAAACCGGGTATGAGTCTAGGCGTATTGCGTGATCGGACAACGCGAGGGGCTGAGGATCTCACGGGAGAACTCAAGTCCCTGTCTGCGGAGGACCTGTGCCGAAAACAACTCAGCTTCGCTAAGTCTCGCGCCCGGGCTCGCGTACACAGGCAGGTGTATCCAGACTATATCCAGGTAAAAGAGTACGACAGCGACGGGAAGGTCCAAGGACAGCATCGTTTTCTAGGCCTGTTTACCGCCGATGTTTATGGCATGGATCCAACGGACATTCCGATCGTTCGTCGAAAACTCGAAAAAGTGCTCGAACAGTCTGGTTTATCAAACAGTGAGCATGACGGTCGAGAGCTTAAGCGCGTGCTGGAGCTTATGCCGCGTGATGAACTCTTCCAATCATCGACCGCCGAGCTGTACCGCACCGCGTCTGGGGTTAACGAAATCCAGGAACGACGCCAGACCCGCTTGTTCGTGCGCAGAGATCCGCACGGCAAGTTCGTTAGCTGCCTTTTGTATATGCCTCGTGATCGGTACACGACGCAGCGACGGGCTCTCATCCAACAGATTTTAAGCGACTCCTTTGAAGCGGAGGAATCCGAGTTCAATACGCAGTTCACGGAGTCGGTGCTGGTCCGGGTGTACCTTGTGCTGCGGGTAGATCCGAGTAAACGAATCGAGTTCGATCTTCAGGAAATAGAGGAGCAAATCGTGCAGGCGACACTGGCTTGGAGCGATCGGTTGCGAAATAGCTTGGTCGGCGACTTCGGTGAGGAGCGCGGGTCTCAGCTGATGCGCGAATTCGGTGATGGCTTTGCCGCCGGTTACCAGGATGACTTCGATCCGCGCGTAGCGGTGCTCGACATCGGCAAGCTTGAGCAGCTCAATCAGGGGCAAGACTTGGTCTTGCACCTCTATCGTCAGCTGGAAGAAGCGGACAACCATCTTAAATTCCGTATGTACCGCGCGGGTACGCCACTGCCCCTGTCCGATGTGCTGCCGATACTGGAGAACCTAGGTCTTCGCGTCGTTGCCGAGCGCGCATATCCGGTTCGAAGCGGAGACAAGAAGTACTGGATTCAAGAGTTCAGCCTTATCTACAGTCTCGCGTCGAACATCGATCTCAAACAGGTAAAAGATGAGTTTGAAGATGCGTTTGCTCGTATTTGGAACGGCGAAGCAGAGAGCGACTCGTTCAACCGCTTGCTACTGGGCTCACGGCTAGGCTGGCGTGAGATAGCCTTACTGCGCGCCTACGCCTGTTACTTCGGGCAAATCCGCTTTCCCTACTCGCGCAGCTACATAGCGGAGACGATGGCCGACCATCTTCCGATCTCCGGTGCGATTGTTGAGCTTTTTTTGACGCGCTTCTCCCCCAACTTTGATGGCGATGACGCCTTTAGGGACAGCCGGGAACAGGCTGTCGAAGAACAAATCTTTAAGGCGCTGGACGAAGTACAAAACCTCGGCCAGGACCGAATCATTCGCCACTACGTTGCGGCGATAAAGGCGACGGTGCGGACGAACTTCTTCCAGGAGCTAGCGCCGGACGTTCCGAAAGATTACTTCTCCTTTAAGTTACGGCCTGGCGATATTCCGGAGGTGCCGCGGCCGGTACCGATGTTCGAGATCTACGTGTACTCACCGCGAGTGGAAGGAGTGCATCTGCGAGGCGGTAAGGTGGCTCGCGGCGGTCTGCGCTGGTCTGACCGTATGGAAGACTTCCGCACGGAAGTGCTTGGGCTCGTAAAAGCGCAGCAGGTGAAGAACGCGGTAATCGTACCGGTCGGCGCGAAAGGTGGGTTTGTCGCCAAGCGTTTGCGCGCGGATATGAGTAGAGACGAAACTCAGGCAGAGGGAATTGGTTGCTATCAAACCTTTATTCGGGGTCTGTTGGATATTACCGATAACCGTGATGAGGACCGGGTAGATCGCCCGCCAATGACGGTCTGTAAAGACGACGAAGATCCCTATCTTGTTGTCGCCGCCGACAAAGGTACCGCGACGTTCTCCGACATTGCGAATGAGCTCGCGGGCGAGTACGGGTTCTGGCTTGGAGACGCGTTTGCCTCCGGAGGGTCTGTCGGTTATGACCATAAGAAAATGGGCATTACCGCGCGCGGCGCGTGGGTTTCTGTCGAGCGCCATTTCCGGGAGCTGGGACTGAACGTATCGACCGACGAGTTCACCGTGGCCGCAGTGGGCGATATGTCCGGCGACGTGTTTGGCAACGGCATGTTGTTGTCCGAGCACATCCGCATGGTCGCCGCATTCAATCACCTGCACATTTTTATCGACCCAAACCCGGATGCGGCCAGCAGTTTTCAGGAACGAAAGCGCTTATTTGCCCTGCCCAGATCGGGCTGGGCGGACTATGACCAGTCCTTGATTTCAAGTGGAGGTGGGGTGTTCGAACGTAGGGCGAAGTCGATTCCGATTAGCCCAGAAATGCGAGAGCGCTTTGCGATCGATGAACCGAGTCTCACGCCCAATCAGCTGATCTCGGCCGTTTTGAAGTCGAAGCTGGATCTGCTCTGGAACGGCGGAATAGGCACTTATGTAAAAGCGAGCGAGGAAAGTCATACGGATGTCGGCGACAAGGCCAACGATGGCTTGCGGGTCGATGCGAAAGATCTCCAGTGCCGAGTGGTGGGAGAGGGCGGCAACCTCGGCATGACCCAGCTCGCCCGTGTGGAGTTCGGCCTGAATGGTGGCCGCTCGAACACCGACTTCATCGACAACGCGGGCGGCGTGGATTGTTCGGATCATGAGGTAAACATCAAGATTCTGCTGGACACCATCGTCGCCCGAGGTGATCTCACTTTGAAACAGCGCAACGAGCTGTTGGAAGAGATGACTGAAGACGTCGCTGCCCTGGTACTTAAGAATAACTACCGACAGGTGCAAGCGATCAGCCTGGCGGAACTGGAAGCACGAGGGCGAGGCGGCGAGTACCGACGATTGATTGCCAATCTAGAAGAAGGTGGTCGCCTTGATCGCGGTCTTGAGTTTATTCCGAGCGATGAAGCGCTAGCGGAACGGACGGTGCAGGGTAAAGGACTGACGCGGCCAGAGATTTCCGTGCTTGTGTCTTATGTGAAGGCGATTTTAAAGGAAGAGCTGATCGAGTCGGATCTTGGTCGTGATCCGAAGCTGGCTGCCGCGACCGCAACCGCATTTCCCAGTTCGCTTGTTGAGCGCTACCCCGCCGAGGTGGAAACGCACCGACTCGTACGCGAGATCATGTGTACGCAGGTAGCAAACGATATGGTCAATCGGATGGGATTGAGCTTTGTCATGCGCCAGATTAAAGCCACGGGCGCTCCCGTAGCCGATGTAGCGCGCGCCTATGCGGCGGTGATGGAAGTCTTTGCGATTCAGTCTCTGTGGTCGGAAATCGAGGCGCTGGACTACGAAGCGAAGGCCGATGTGCAACTCGAAATGATGCTGGAGCTGGTGCGTCTGGTGAAACGAGCCACGCGCTGGGTGCTCAGAAACCGGCGCCATCAGATCAACCCTACCGTGGTGATAAACGAGTTTGGTCCCGGCGTGGCCCAGTTGCGCGGTAGTCTAGAAGAGCTGTTCCGCGGACGAGTAGCCGAGCAATTTGCCGCGCGGCGCGACTACTACCTAGAAGCCAACGTGGGCCCAGAGATGGCGGCTCAGGTGGCGGTGTGTTCGCTGGCACATACCAGCCTTGCAATCGTTGACGTCGCGACCAGTACGAGCTGTGAGCTGAGCGATGCTGCAAAGCTTTACTACCACCTCGGTGAGCGCCTAGAGCTAGATTGGTTTGGAGCACAAATTGCCGGCAGCACCGTTGAAAACGAGTGGCAGGCAATGGCCCGCGAGACCTATATGGAGGATCTTCAGTGGCAGCAGTGCACGCTCGCCCAGGGCGTCATCGGGTTACGGGAAGATCTCCGCAGCAAGGAAGGAGACGCTCCGCTTGCGAACGACGATGAAGCAGATCTCGAAAGGGGCGGCATCTTGGCCTACCTGTCTGCCTGGGAGGCGCAAGAAGAAGCGCTCTTGCAGCGCTGGCGCGATATGCTGTCTGAGCTTCACGCCGCCAATGTTCCGGACTTTGCGATGTTTGCCGTTGCTAATCGAGAGCTACTTGATCTCGCCCAGAGCAGTCGAAGAACGGCATAGCATGGGTCTCTTCATTCTTCTGTAGGGGTGCTCTGCTGAGCACATGGCTGAGTACATGCCTGGCACGAGCATTGCTGCGCTATTAGCAGCGCAGACGATGTATCGCGGTTGTTCGCTTACCTCACGTTATCCGCACAAATCGATCGCGCTATTGTGTTTGCTGACGCCAGTGTTTTGCAGAATGCCCTGAAAAAATGCCTTTTGTGAATGAATCGCTCAAGAGTGTTCGGAGTGAATAAGAATGAATTTGAATCGCCAATCCCACCTTTCCCGCTTTGTTTTGGTGCGTGTTTTTAGCGCGCTTGCCCTCGCAGTGCACTTTGTATTGCACTTTCTATTGCACTTCACGGCGAACACCGCTCACGCCCAAGAAAACGGTGCAACCATCGCGATTCTTGGCGGCACCTTCGTTAATGACGCGCTCTTGTTACGGGACGATATCCTGGGGGAACCGTTTATCGTGCCGACCAAGCTGGGAGACTCAGCGCCGATTTATCCCGGCGAGGCAAACGGTGTTCCGTTCTACTACATCGACATGCACGGCAGCAGCGCACTCCAAGCTAGCTGGGTGGCGCTTTACGACTTGGGCGTGAAAGAGGTGCTTGGTGGTGCAACCGCTGGTGGCATCAATCCGGCGATGCAACCCTACGACTATGTCGTACCCCATGACTTTATCGATATGAACATCGATCGACCGTTGAGTTTTCCGCGCGCTATCTATCGCGATCCGGACAACATTCCTTTGCCAAGAGTGCTCCCGGCCATGGACACGGATTTGCGTCAGATCCTTTTGCAAGAAACGCGGAGCCGGTTGCGCGGGGACCGTTCCCTTGACGATATCAGCCTGCACAAAGCCGGAGTCATTGTGCAGGCGCGCGGGGGGCGTTTCGAGTCCGCTGCGGAGATCCGTATGTTCGCCCAATGGGGAGGAGACGTCGTCACTATGAACGTCGGCACAGAAATCGCCTATGCCCGAATGTTAGGCATGAACTACGCCTGCTTGATCGTGATTTCGAATCCCGCGGAAGGTGTCGCACCGTGGGATTTTGCTGAAATGCCGCCGCTGTATCGTCGCGTTAATCCAATCAGTGTCGACATTCTTCTCTCTTCCCTGCCGAAGATCGCGGCGCTGGCGGGCAAGGAGCGCGTCGGCGACTCGCTGATATTCCATCCGGAAATGACCTCGCAGTCCGATGGCGAGGAGAGTACGCCCTGAGGATATTATCCCCTGAGATTGTTAGGCCCAGAAAAAGCCAAGCCCTAGAGAGGGGGCTAAGCCCTAGGCCCTAGAAAGGAGGCGGAGCCCTAGATTAAAGGTTAGGCCCTAGCGTGTGCTACCTGTGCTAACTGTGATAGAGCGTTCAGCTTAAGTCGCAGCTAGCAGGGTGCTCGTTTAGTGGGGTCTTCGATGTACGCCGGAAACGCCGGTGAGTCCAGCAATATGGTCTGAGTGTCCTTCACGCCAGCCACTGATCCAATTGAAACGCTGAGCCTCGCTCGAATGGGGGCATTTTTCGCTACTCTTGCCCAAAACCCCAGCCTGATAGCCACGCTCAAAAGCTCGGGTATTCATATCGCGTTTTTGTCGGCGCATCGATGTTCCTCTCGGCTTTGCGGGTGTGTCTGTATCTAAACAAACCGTCGCTGCGGCTTCCAACAATCTTTCGTTACAAACGCCGCTAGGCCTATGCGCATTTGATCTAAAACTGTCCGAAATAGTCCTTGCAAGAATCGCTGAGCTGAGCTTTCTAGCATTGACACTTTATTTTTGTTAACTCTTTCAACCGTTCAAATCCCGCTTGTGCTGTCACGCGATGTAGCGCTTAGCGGCAAAATTCGCCCCGTTCGTTTTTTAACATGCATATCAGCCCGGGCCTTGGGTGCTTCGCTAGATTGCCACTCCAATTGCAACAAAAACGTCATGTATCTATAACTTTACTGAAATAAACCACCCCTAGGATTCGCCTGC
>JBCCQO010000170.1:0-7443 GCA_039024595.1 Pseudomonadota bacterium
CGGCCAAAGCTGATTCTTAGAGAGCTGTGGGCGAGTGCGTCTGGCATCCCCAAAGCGCGCAGAACGTACGACGGTTCTAAGCTCTCGGACGTACACGCTGAGCCGGTGGAAAGCGCAAACTCTGGTAGGGCTAGCATCAACGCTTCGCCCTCCACACCTTCGACACTGATATTGAGCGCACCAGGCAAGCGTTCTTGTGGGTGCCCGTTTTTACTAATTCCGCTGATATCGCTGATCGAGTTCCAGAGGCGATCTCGCAGCTGGGCAACACGTGCGCCTTCCGTTGGCAGCTTGTGCAACGCGAGTTCCGCAGCCTTGCCCATGCCTACCAGTTGATGCGTAGGCAAAGTACCCGCTCGCAAACCGCGCTCATGGCCGCCACCGTGCATTTGCGCGCTCAGTCCAACTCGCGGACGGCGTCGCACATAGAGCACACCCACGCCCTTGGGTCCGTAAAACTTATGAGCAGAAATGGACAATAGATCAACGTCCAGAGCGCGTACGTCGACGGGAATCTTGCCAACGGATTGGGCCGCGTCCACATGGAGGACTGCGCCTGCCTCGTGTACCACCTGTGCAATAGCCGCAATATCGTTGACGGTTCCAATCTCATTGTTGGCGTGCATGATGCTCACCAGACAGGTTTCTGGAGTAATCGCCTCGGCCACCATAGGTGCTGAAACAAGCCCATCCGGACCGGGGAGCAGGTAGCTCACTTTGACTCCGAGGGCCTCCAAAGCCCCACAGCTATCGAGTACGGCTTTGTGCTCAATCGCGCTAGTTACAACGTGGGGGACTGCGTTACCCGACTGAATAGAGGCTTCTGTCACCCCCTTTATCGCCAAGTTGTCCGACTCGGTGGCGCCAGAGGTCCAAACGATTTCACGCGGATCAGCGTTGATCAGCTCGGCCACTTGCTGTCGCGCCGTTTCCACCGCCATATCAGCTTCCCAACCAAAACGATGAGATCGGGACGCGGGATTACCGAAAGTACCGTCCATCGACATACAGCTTGTCATGGCCTCGACCACTTCCGGATCAACCGGCGTGGTCGATAAATAGTCAAAGTAAACTGGTGTATTCATAGCCCGTACTTCTTAATGCAGTCCCATGCGGTATGCTCACAAAACATAGCTCACGAAACATAGTGTAAAGCTGTTGAGCGAGGTTTCCGCATAGCAGCGCATTTATCCCCCAGACCGATTTCGGCGCCGCGCGGCATGTGCGTCCCAGTCGTAGGTCGGACTGCGCTTTTGCGTCTCCGTTAGCACGCCGCGCAAGATGTTCAACTCCATCTCATCGAGCCGTATTCGCGAGTACAGACGTCGCAACCTCGGCATTAGCTGTCGCGGTGCACGAGGATTTAAGAAACCTATTTGCGTTAAGGTCTCCTCCAGATGAACGTAAAAGCGCTCCATGTTCTCATCCGTTGCCGGGGCCGCGTCCCACTCATCGTCTTGCGTCAGCGGCAATTCCTCCGCTGCGTTCAGCATGTGCAGTTCATAGCACACTACCTGTACTGCCATCGCAAGGTTGAGCGAGTTGTAAACGTTCGCAGTGGGTATATAGAGATGCAGATTGCAGCGCATTTGCTCCTCGTTCGATAAACCATTGTCCTCGCGGCCAAAGAGAATGGCGACCTCCCCCGCCAGAGAGGCACTGCCAATTTCCTTAGCCGCACCGCGTGCGTCCAGGTGCTGCCAGGGAATCCTCCGCTCCTTTCCCGTTGCCGCGACCACAAAGCTACAGTCAGCAATCGCATCGTCCAGCGTCGACACCACCGTTGCGGACTCCAAAACATCGGCGGCACTGACTGCGCGCCAGGTAGCCTGTTCGTCCGGGAACTGCTCTGGCGAGACCAGATACAGACGGGACAGGCCCATATTTTTCATGGCGCGCGCTACGGCGCCGATATTCCCAGGGTGTGAGGTCTCGACCAAGACCACTCGAATACGATCAAGATTCATAAGTCGTAAGGATTAGCAACCCGACAAAAAGGCCGCCGAGTGTAGCAAAACAAGCTCGATGAGCTGTTATACTCGCGCGCCGCTCGAGGGCGTTCCCAAGATATATATCTTGCGTTTGTTTCGTGTACCCCGTACCGGCCGCAGACGATTCGCTTTAGTGTGCAGCACACCCAGCTCCGTCAGACTAAATAAAGCCACACAAGAAAGAGTTACGCCATGCAACCGATGACCACTATCGCCCTGAGGGCTGCGCGCAAAGCCGGCGAGCTGATTGTGCGTGCATCGGATGATCTTGATCGCCTGACGGTCCGCAGCAAGTCACCCACGGACTTTGTGTCCGAAGTTGACGAGCAGGCAGAAGAGGAGATCGTAAAGCAACTGCAGCGAGCCTACCCGGACCACGCGATACTCGGGGAAGAATCCGGCTATTCAGGCCCAGAAGACGCAGAGCACTGCTGGATTATCGACCCGTTGGACGGGACGACTAATTTTCTGCGCGGAATACCCCACTTCGCCGTATCCATCGCTTGTCTCTATCGTGGAAAGTTAGAGCACGCCGTCATCGTCGATCCGGTAAGGCGGGAGGAGTTTATCTCTTCCCGGGGGCGAGGCGCACAGCTAAACGGCCGCCGACTGCGCGTCAGCAAACGAGCCAATTTGGACACGGCTTTGCTGGGCACGGGGATACCGTTTCGCGGACATAAAGAAGAAACACTTCCCGCCTACGCCGATACCATGGTCAAGCTGGCCAGCCAGTGTGCGGGTATTCGTCGTGCTGGAGCCGCCTCTCTGGACCTGGCCTACGTGGCCGCCGGCCGCCTGGACGCGTTTTGGGAAGTCGGCTTGTCGAAATGGGATATGGCCGCCGGTGCTCTACTGATTAGAGAGGCTGGTGGCTTGGTGGCGGATCTGGACGGGTCGGAAAATTTTCTCGAAAGCGGCAATATTGTGTGCGGCAATCCACGTTGCTTTAAAGCGGTCTTGCAAGGCCTCCAACCCCTACGGAAAGCGGCCGCCGACGGGCAGAAGGCCTAGTTATTCGCTCTCCAGATCGATCCCCGAGGTCGGATCAGGGCATCATATCTTCTTGCTCTGCGCCTTCTTTGATGGGAATCATCAGGTCCTCCTTACTGACACCCAGCGCGAGCAAGACGTTGGAGGCTACGTAAATCGACGAATAGGTGCCAATGAGCACGCCAACGATCAACGCGACGGCGAAACCAAAAATCATTTCTCCTCCTAAAATAGCAAGTGCTACCAGCACAAGCAGCGTAGTCAGAGAGGTGACCAAGGTCCGTCCCAGCGTTTCTGTCAATGAGGTATTAATCACGTTCAGCGGTTCGGCTCTTCGCATTTTGCGGAAATTTTCGCGAATACGATCGGAAACAACGATTGTGTCATTCAATGAGTAGCCGATAACCGCCAGTAACGCGGCAAGCACCGTGAGATCAAACTCAAAACCTACGATCGAAAAAAAGCCCAAGGTGATTAAGACATCGTGGACCAGAGCGACTACCGCGCCGACGGCAAATTTAAACTGAAAGCGAAACGCGATGTACAACATGACCAGGCCAAGGGCTAAGAGCATCGCCAAGCCGCCTTGTTCACGCAGTTCATCACCAACCTGGGGACCAACAAACTCAATACGCCTTAACTCGACGTCGCTGGCGGAGGCCTCCGTAAGCAAAGCCAACATTTGCGCACCCTGGGCATCGGAGTTTCCCTCGGGAAGGCGGATCAGTACATCGCGATCCGTACCGAAGGCAACCACTACCGCTCCCTCGTAACCGCCCTCCTCCAGCGTCGTACGAATCTCTTGAAGGTTAGCGCTCGCTTGATAATGCACCTCAACTAAGGTGCCACCAAGAAAGTCCAGGCCCCAGTTAAGCTGACGGACCGCCAGGGACCCAATCGCACCCAGCACGAGAACAATAGAGAACACCGCCGCAAGACGGCGCTGGCCCATGAAATTAATGATCTTCATGCTTGGCCTCCAGCGGTAACATCTTTGCCGATGGCAAGATCCTCTACGCGGCGACCCCCATAGATCAGATTAACCAGTGCGCGTGTTCCCATAATGGCTGTAAACATGGACGTCACAATCCCGACGGACAGGGTCACTGCAAAGCCTTTAACCGGGCCGGTACCGACGGCGTACAGAATCACGGCGACGATCAGCGTGGTTAAGTTCGCGTCCAGAATCGTTGCCACAGCGCGCTCGAAGCCGGAATGAATCGCCATCTGCGGTGATAGACCGTTGCGTATCTCTTCGCGGATTCGGGAAAAAATCAGCACGTTGGCATCCACCGCCATACCTACGGTCAGCACAATCCCAGCGATACCGGGCAGGGTAAGAGTCGCTCCAATCAACGACATAAAGGCAACAAGCAGCACTAGGTTCGCGCTCAGAGCAATCACCGCGCAAATGCCAAAGATCCGATAGTAGAGCACCATGAACAAAACCACCGCCGCTAAGCCATACTGAACAGACTTAACCCCCAAACGGATGTTCTCTGCGCCGAGCGACGGTCCGACCGTTCGCTCTTCGACAAAGGATATTGGTGCGGCGAGCGCACCGGCTCGCAGCATCAAGGCAAGCTCTGAGGACTCAAGTGGCGAATCCAAGCCGGTGATTTGGAATTGGGCGCCCAGCGCGCTCTGAATCACCGGCGCGGTTAGCAGCTTTTTCTCGTCGTAGGGTATTTTGACTGCAACTTCCGACCCATCGGCATCTGTTTCGTAGCGCGTGCGGTACTTTCTCTCTATGAACAATACGCCCATACGCCGCTTAACGTTGTTGCGCGTACCCCTGGACATGAGCGTGCCGCCCTCGCTGTCGAGGCTAATATTGACGTTCGGTCGACCGTTTTGATCGAAGCTCGCCTGCGCATTGGAGACCCGCTCTCCAGTGATAATCACGTCGCGCTCAAGGTATTCGTAGGCGCCGCCTCGATCCGGACTGCGGTAGTCAAAGCGCTGCCGTTGCGACGGCGGCGCATTGCCCTCTGCTACTAAGCGAAACTCGAGGTTGGCGACCTTACCTAGAATCCGTTTGGCTTCCGCCGTGTCTTGGATACCGGGCAACTCAACCACAATCCGGTTTCGACCTTGCTGTTGAACGAGGGGCTCCGATACGCCCAGTTCGTTTACCCGGTTGCGGAGCGTTGTGAGGTTCTGATCCACCGCATAGTCGATAATTTCATCGACCGTTTGGTCGGTCATACGCGCGTAGATACGCCAATCTTCATCGAGTTCAGAAGTCGGATCGACGCGATCAAGATAGAGTTCGGGAAACGCGTCTGCGATCAATGCTCGTGCCTGCTCTCGGAGTTCCTCGGTGCGGAATCGTCCGAGAATCGTTCGTTCGTCATCGAGATCCACGCGACCACGAACCCGATCCTCGCGCAGCGCGCGTTTGGTCGCATTCAGATAGGTTTCCATGCGACGCTCGATCGCCGCATCGACATCCACCTCTAACTTGAAGTGAACGCCTCCGGAGAGGTCTAGGCCGAGTTTCATCGGCTGCCCGCCTACACCGGTAAGCCAATCAGGGGTTGTTTGCGCTAGGTTCAAGGCAACAATGTATCCGTCACCCAACGCTCGAGACACTCGCGCTTGTGCCCGTAACTGCTCCTCCTGGTCCTCCAGGCGAATCAGCGCATTGCGGCCATTGGGATCTAGGGTCTCACCAAAGTAGCCGATCCCCTCTTCGGTAAGAGCAGACGTAGCGCGATTGAGTGTCGCATCGTCGATGATCGTACCGCTACTTTCGCCGGTGATTTGAAGCGCTGGATCTGGGGCGTAGATATTAGGTGATGCATAGAGAGCGCCGCCAAGCACTATCAGCAAAACGAGCAGATACTTCCAGAGCGGATAGCGATTCAGCATGCGAGCGCCTGTATAGACATTGTCATTTTCTTGACCAATTCAGAAAGAGATATGGGCGGTGCAAGGAAGATCAAGTCCAGAACCGGAATTGACACCGACCTGACTGCGCATTCGCTCCTTCGAGGGCGCGCATTATAGTCACAGGCGGAGCAGGCTCAAGCGCTGTTCCAGGGAACACCCTGCGGGATTCGAGACTGACTCAATCAAAAATCGTGCGCGCATTCTGGAAGAGTCTCAACCAGGGTGTGTATTCGACACCGCGCAGCGCCTCAGGTACGTAAGAAAGTTGACGACGGCGCACCACACGCTCCGGGTGAGGCATCATAATCGTTACTCGACCGTCTTGATTGCAAACCGCGGAAATGCCGTTTTGTGAGCCGTTCGGATTGGCCGGGTAACGTGTGGCAATTTCGCCACTGTTTTCTAGGTAGCGCATGCCTACCAGACCGGAGCTTTCACAGCGCTGTTGGCATTCCTCCGATGCAAAATGGGCACGCCCCTCCCCATGGGCGACCGCGATTGGCAACTCGGAACCGCTCATACCCCGCAGTAGATAGGAGGGCGAGTCCACAACTTTGACCATGCTTAATCGCGCCTCAAACTGCTCGGATCGATTTCGCCGAAAATACGGCCAGTCGTCGCTTCCGGGTATAAGCTCCCGTAAGACCGATAACATTTGACAGCCATTGCAAACCCCGAGAGCAAAACTATCGGAGCGCTCAAAAAAGCCTTGAAAACTGTCCCGCAGCTTTGAGTCGAACAAGATCGACTTAGCCCAGCCTTCCCCCGCCCCCAACACATCTCCGAAGGAAAAGCCCCCACAGGCAACCAGACCGGAGAAGTCGCTCAGCTGATATCGACCAGCCTGCAGATCGCTCATAGTGACGTCCATCGACTGAAAGCCAGCCATGTCGAATGCGGCTGCCATTTCCACCTGGCCGTTGACGCCCTGCTCTCGCAGCACCGCAACCGGCGGACGCGCACCGAGGTTTAGCGCCGGTGCTGCGGGATCGATGACCTCAGATGGAGCAGTAGCCATCTCGCCGATAAAGTCGAAGCTTAGGGTTGCGCTCAGTCCGCAGTCCGGCTCCCCTAGGCGAGCGAATTCCTCGTCAGCACAGGTGCTGTCATCGCGCAGCCGTTGGATAGAATGGGAGCACTGGCTCCAAAGAGTTTGCAGCTGAGATCGCGCTCCCTCGTACACGAGGTTTTGCCCTAAGGCGATTTCGATACGCTCGCCAGCAACTGCTTCCCCTAGCTCAACCAGACAGTCCGCCAGGTTCAGCGCTCTCGCCTGCCGCCAAAAGCCTTCCAGTTCTGCCGTCCTTACCTGAAGCACGGCGCCCAGCTCCTCGTTAAATAGGAAACGATCAACCTCGACGCCTTCGGGTAATTCAAGCGACAGCCCACAACGTCCTGCGAAGGCCATTTCGAGCAAGGTCACTATCGCACCGCCGTCGGAGCGGTCATGATAGGCAAGAAGACTGTTGTTGGCGCGCCCCCAATTAACCAGTGCCAATAGCGCTCCCAGTTGCTCGGGAGAATCCACATCGGGCACGTCCCCTCCGATCGTTTGATAGCACTGGGC
>JBCCQO010000171.1:0-7396 GCA_039024595.1 Pseudomonadota bacterium
GAGCCTCAAGCAATCCGCTCTTTTTGGTGAGTTGCCACGTCTCCAAAGAGCGAAAACACAAAGAACAATGAAGGCCCTAAGGCAAGGTTGTTGTGGGGCCAACGAAAGATTAACAGTGAACCACACTCTCTCTTAAGGAGAGTGTTGTTCACTGTTAATCTTTCGTTGGCCCCACAACAACCTTAACCTTGCCTTAGGGCCTTCATTGTTCTTTTTTATTTTCGCTCTTTGGAGACGTGGCAACTCACCAAAAAGAGCGTATTGCTTGAGGCTCTCTTATGGCCTATGTGGCCTAACCAAGACTCAACCGGGTCCATAAGCGCCGCGCTATAGATAGGCTTAACGGTCCAGGATCGACCTCTTCGCAGGACCTTAGGGATGTCACCGTTCGGTTGACGAGCTAACTTTCAGCTCTTTTTTCCGCCCGTTCCTCTTTTACCGTTCGTTCCTCTGCCTCCTTTACGTGGCATCCGCAAGCCAATCGCGAGCTGACAGATAATAGTCGGTCAACTGCTCCTCGGCGGAGCCAGGCTCGGGGCGGTAATCATACTCCCAGCGGACCAAAGGTGGGAGTGACATTAAAATCGCCTCAGTGCGTCCGTTCGATTGCAGACCGAAGAGCGTGCCCCGGTCGAACACCAAGTTAAATTCAACGTAGCGGCCGCGCCTATAGAGCTGAAACTGACGCTCTCGTTCGCCATAAGAGGTGTTCTTTCTCTTAGCTAAGATCGGTCGATAAGCGTCAATATAGGAGCTTCCTACCGCCTGCATAAATGAGAAGCAACGCTCGAAACCACCTTCATTTAGGTCGTCATAGAACAATCCGCCGATGCCTCGCGGCTCGTTTCGGTGTTTCAAGAAAAAGTACTCATCGCACCATTTTTTATAGCGGGGATAAACATCAGCCCCAAAAGGGTCACAGGCTGCTTTCGCCGTTTCATGCCAATGTATACAGTCCTCGTCAAATCCATAATAGGGCGTCAGGTCGTAGCCGCCGCCAAACCACCACACAGGTTCCTCACCAGCTTTTTCAGCCATGAAGAGACGAACGTTTGCATGAGAGGTTGGTGCGTAGGGATTTCTAGGATGAATCACCAGCGATACGCCCAAGGCTTGGAAGCTTCTTCCGGCTAACTCAGGACGCGCAGCGGTGGCCGAGGCCGGCAGGCCTTCGCCGAAAACGTGGGAGAAGTTTACCCCGGCCTTCTCAAGAACCGATCCATCAGCAAGCACGCGGGAACGCCCGCCACCACCTTCGGGCCGATCCCAGGTTTCAACGGTAAATTCTGCCTGCCCATCTTCCTCCGCAAGGCTCGCGCATATTTCGTCCTGTAACCCAAGTAAATAGTCTTTTACCGCTTCGATCATTGTTCCCCCAAAACCTTACCGCTACCCCCGAGATGCTGCCGGAGCGCTGTCTTATTTGCTTCCCTTTAAACGCTGGGCCGCTGCGCAGAACGAGCACGATACCACTAGCTAGCGAAGGCTGTTACCGCTGGTCGCGCGCTGGTAGAGGCCGTGCTGGCGCTCTAGGAACCCTGCAATCTCCAACTCCCCTAAGGTGACAAGCAGATAGCCCAAGGGAAGCTCCAACTCACGACTCAAGACTTCTGCGCTGGTCGCTCCGTCACCTATCCAGGTCAGTACACGGGTGGCCTCAGGCCCTAGTGCGCTAGCGGGGGCTTTCTCGGTCGCTTCTTGAACAAGCGGAAAAAAATCACCCAGTGCGTTTAGGTCACCGATGGCGGTAGCGCCATCACGGAGAAGGCTTAAACAACCGCGCCCCTGAGGATGAAACACAGACCATGGCAGCACATAGACTTCTCGCCCTTGCTCCAATGCTGCTGCCGCCGTATGCAAGGTTCCACTGGGCAAAGCTGCCTCGACAATGACTGTCGCGGAACTCAAGCCGCTGATGATTCGATTTCTTCGGGGAAATTGATACTTGCTTGGTGCGGTACCCGGCGGTAGTTCGCTCACTAAGCATCCAGCGCGGCGAATCCTAGCGGCCAGGGATCGATGCTGCATCGGCGATGGCCGGTCGATTCCGGAGGCGAGGACCGCGGTCGTCGACCCGGAAGACAAGGCTCCCTGGTGAGCCGCACCATCGATACCCAATGCTAGACCGGAACACACTGTATAACCGGCTTTCGCCAAGTTTCTTGCGATGATTTGCGCAGCTCGAATACCTTGCTGACTAGGGCGGCGGGTGCCAACGATTGCGATACAAGGCGCCGCCAGCGAGCTCGCGTCACCGTCTACAAATATCCACGGTGGCGGATCGGGAATACAACGAAGAAGCTCTGGGTAATCCTGATTGGTAATAGGAAAAAAGTGGTAGCTTGAAGGTTGCGAACTCGTATCTGTTCGCTCACTTCGCCTAGCGCAAGCGTCCGCTGCCGATCCTTTACGCCAGGCTTCTACCGCTCGATAGACTACTTTAGCGGTAGCCTTGGGCAAGCTGGCGAGCTGCTCCTGGCTCACTCGCTCCAACGCAGACACAGACCCAAGTTCTTTAAGCAGATCTCCTAAACCGTGCGTTTGCGCTCCGACATGCGCGAGAAGCTGATGCCACTTTTCCTGCTCAAAATCCTTCTCAAGAGCGTGGTCTTCACGCCCGAGGGCAGGTTTTTCTGGCTTTTTAGAGGCCGCATGAATAATCACGCGGCAAGTGTACTTTAAGGGTTTTTGACTTTGTCCATCACTTTCAGCGGACGGTTTGCTTTGAGGACAAGCGCGTAACTGGCTTTATCGGCAACATCGAACACCATCGCCAGGCCAGCGCGAACGTCCGGTAGTCGCACATTTTCTCGGGCAACATCGTCAAAGACGAGCTGCCCGGCCTGGTAAATCGCGAGCACGTGACCAACCTCCAGGCCGTCTCTTGCGCCGCGGTTGATTACCACTATATCCGTGGTGCCGATCTGACTAACACCTCCATCGACCGCGATCATGAAAGCGTTCTCGACCTCTTCATCAGGTGCTCGAGGCTGAAAAGTTGCATCGAGGATCCGCTCTTCGAGCGGCAGCAATCGATCGCTGATTCGTACCTCTTCTGTGACCCGAGTGATTTCAAGTTCGACGACAGGGTCTTGCAAGCTGCTTTTAGCCTGCGCATTCCCGATGTCTTGAGCCTGATAACCCAGTACTTCTTGCGTGATCGGGTCTCGGTAGACGTCACCTGGACGATAGATTCCGTAGGCTCGTTCGTCTTCGGGAAACGCACCACGGCCGAATATGATGTCGCCATTCGCGGTAATTAAGTGATCCTGTGCGCCGGCGAGCACATAGGCCGCGCGTTCGAGTTCGCTCGCATCGAGAATCCGATGGCCTAAAAGGAAGGCACCGATCTGATCGAGCGGAATTACCGGAATCGCAAAATCGAGCGGTGTCACCCTCATATTGGGTGTGAGTTTGATATCTCGACCACGCTGAAGCGAAAGTCTTGGCTTCCCATCAACGTAGCTGAGGTAGATCATATCGCCCGGATAAATAAGATGGGGGTTATCGATTTGAGGGTTTACGTCCCAAACTTCTGGCCATAGCCAGGGCTGCTCCAAGAACATGTCGGAGATTGCCCAAAGCGTATCTCCCTTCTTGACGAGATATTCATCTGGCGCATCATCTCGAATCGACGCAGTTTGAGCGTAAGAATTGATGCCCTGGCACGCCAGCAAAACGGCAAAAACGGCTGAGAAAATGATCCTACGTGAGGCGACTTTGCCGAAATGAAAGTTGTCCGACATGGCGCGCTCTCTATGTTGATACCTAGATGTCATTGTTTCATCTCCCCAAACGAAGTGATGCAAACTATTGGTAATGGTCTCTTAGTCTTGCTTCTTTATTGTAGGTAGTAGCTACTTTTTACTTTGTGTCTATTCGTAAGGGCTAGGTCCCATATTTTCTTGGGTAAGTTGATTGGGTAAGCTGATTGGGTCAGTTGATAACCTAAGCCGGACCCCGTATCCGTCTCACCAGCCCAACGCGAGCCCTATTTCAGCCCTCTGTTTCAGCCCTTTAACACCGTTTCTTCCATCAGTTCGTCGCCGGCATTCCGTCAACTTTCTGCCACCTTTCAGCCACCGTTCAGTCACGTCTCCCAGTCAACCCGATGGCTGCGCTGTACTCGCATCCTAGCGCGGCGGGTATACTAAGGGAGTCTACGGCAGAACTACGATCGATGGCAGTCCTCGATATCCTCCAATTCCCTGATTCACGGTTGCGTAAAGTCGCGGAGCCGGTCAGCGATTTTGACCAGAACCTTGGCGTCCTGATCGACGATATGATTGAAACGATGTACGAGGCATCGGGTATAGGCTTAGCGGCTACCCAAGTGAACGTACATCAGCGCGTATTCGTGATGGATTTGAGCGAAGATCGCAGTGCGCCACAGGCCTTTGTAAATCCTGTAATCAGTGTGTTGGATGAAGAAACCGACGTTCGGCAGGAAGGCTGCTTATCGATTCCCGGCTTCTACGAAGATATCGCTAGGCCCCGCTCGGTGCGCATCGACGCGAAGGATCGTACTGGGGCTGATATCTCTGCGACGCTGGACGGTTTAGCGGCTGTGTGCGTTCAACATGAGGTTGATCATCTCGATGGGAAGCTCTTTCTTGATTATCTATCGGCCCTGAAACGCCAGCGGATCCGGCGCAAACTGGAAAAAGCTCAAAAGCAGTCGGCTTGAAACAGCCTTCATCGGCGACGACTTCGATCCCCAATAGGTAAAGCTATGAGTGCACTTCGACTTGCCTTTGCGGGCACTCCAGACTTTGCCGCGCAACACCTCCGCGCAGTTCTACGCTCACACCACGAGACAGTTGCGATACTAACCCAACCAGACCGCCGTGCCGGCCGTGGGAAAAAAATCGCCGTTAGCGCCGTAAAAGAAGTGGCATTGGAAGCTGCACTGCCAGTTCTCCAACCGCCTAGCCTTCGCGACGAAAGCGTCGTCGAACAAATCAGCGCTCTCAATCTAGACGTGTTAATCGTGGTTGCCTACGGCTTAATTTTACCGAGCACCGTGCTGGCGATCCCTCGCTATGGGTGCCTAAACGTTCACGGGTCAGTACTTCCTCGCTGGCGCGGAGCGGCCCCCATTCAGAGGGCAATCGAAGCGGGTGATGGACAAAGTGGCGTCACCATTATGCGCATGGACGAGGGCCTCGATACAGGCCCGATACTCGAAGTCGCTGCCTGCGAGATCGGCCCGCGTATGACCAGCGGCGACCTGTATCTGCGTCTTGCTGATCTCGGTCCGCCTGTTTTGCTCAATGTATTAGATTCACTTCCCGAGGTATTGGCGAGCGCAGAAGCGCAAGACGACTCAAAAGCCACGCTCGCCGCAAAAATTTCGAAGAGTGAAGCGCTAATTGATTGGGCCGAACCCGCAAATGTCCTCGCCAGGAGAATTCGCGCATTTAACCCCAACCCCGGATGCTATAGCTTTCTGGCGGGAGAACGCGTGAAATTTTGGCAAGCTCAGCGTTCCGCTGATCGGAGCAGCGCGGCACCTGGCACCATAATCCGCGCGGATGGAAACGGCATTTTCATCGCATGCAGCGACGGGGTGCTCGTTCTGGACGAACTGCAGCTTCCCGGCGGCCGGGCGATGTCACCGGCGCAACTACTTCAAGGGAACTCAGAGCTCTTTACACCGGGAAATCGCTTCGAACTCGCCGGACCCTCGTGAGCGGAAGAGCGATAAAAGCGGGTGTCGCGGTTCGCGTCGCAGCCGCAAATGCGATTCAGGCCGTTGTTGACGGGCGTTCCTTGGACGCTGCCTTAAACGAGATAGCGCTCGAGTCAGTGGAAGACGTCGGCTTATTGAGAGAGCTTACCTATGGCTCGCTACGTCAGTGGCCCCGCCTCGAGGGGATCGTCGATCAGTTGCTTACTAAACCGCTGCGGCGAAAAGACCGGCTTGTTCGCACCCTGGTCATACTGGGGCTTTACCAGCTAAGCGGCATGAGAGTCCCAGCACATGCGGCAATAGATACAACGGTAGAAGCGGCCAGCGCACTGAAAAAGCGCCCTTTCAAAGGTCTTGTAAATGCGCTCTTGCGTCGGTACCAGCGTGAGGCACAAGCGTTAGAAAGCGGTTTAAGCGAGGCGCAAGTGGCCGCCCACCCAAAGTGGCTGTATGACGCACTTCGGACTCACTACCCGGAGCAACTAGAGCAACTGTGTAGAGCCAATAACGCTCGACCACCAATGTGCTTGCGCGTGAACCTATCGAAGTGCTCAAGGGACAAGTACCAATCGCTACTTCAAGAGCAGGGCACGGGTAGCCAGCTCGGTGACTATGCGCCAAGCGCTTTGACACTGAATGAATCGCTGGATGTAGCAATGCTACCCGGGTTTGAAGCCGGTCTATGTAGCGTGCAAGATGAGGCGGCGCAGCTTGCAGCAAAGCTACTCGCTCCGCGAGCCGGGGAAAGAGTACTGGATGCTTGTGCGGCGCCCGGAGGAAAGGCAGCGCACTGCCTTGAGCTTTCTCCAGATACGGATCTGGTTGTGAGCGACATCAGCGAGCATCGCATGGAGCGGGTAAAAGAGAACCTCGATCGGCTTGGACTGCGCGCCACACAGCTGACCGGCGATGCGGCGAACCCTGACCACCGCCTAGCTGAGCAGGCTCCCTTCGATGCGATCATGCTCGACGCGCCCTGTAGTGCAAGCGGTGTAATCAGACGACACCCGGATGTGAAGCTGCTGCGACGACCCGATGACATCGCTCAGTTTGCGCAACAACAGCTGGCCCTGCTACGGGGGCTTTGGCCGCTCCTGGCTTCGGAGGGTCGACTGCTCTACATAACTTGTTCGATCCTACCCCCGGAAAACGAGCAGATCGTTGAGCGCTTTCTAGCCAGCGAAGCTAGTGCCTGGGAACAAGAGATTAAAATCCCCGGTGCCCTTCGGCGCTGTGTGGGTAGGCAATTACTACCTTGCGAAGACGGGACGGATGGCTTGTATTACTGCATGCTACGAAAACGAGAAGCGTAGAATTGCCGCTAAAAGCCCTGTTACGTACGCGGTTAATGCATTAATGTGCGCGCACTTCCGCAACGGCAGGCTGATAACGGTTGGCAAATGCTTGTTCGCAGCAAGATTATGATGAAGTAGCGGCAAAATGAAGATCATCATCCTCGGCGCTGGTCAGGTAGGGGGTACCCTTGCCGAACACCTCGCCAACGAGCGCAACGACATCACCGTAGTCGACACGGACGGCGACCAGCTTCGCAAGTTAAAGGACCGGCTGGACATCGGTACGGTTACAGGAAGTGCGTCCTATCCGCAGGTTCTCCGTGATGCAGGCGCAGAAGACGCGGAAATGCTCGTCGCGGTCACCAACAGCGACGAAATCAATATGATGGCCTGCCAGGTCGCACACTCC
>JBCCQO010000172.1:0-7366 GCA_039024595.1 Pseudomonadota bacterium
GCGTTTTGAAGACAAAAAAGGCAAGCTGCAAAGTGGTGATGATTTAGCTCCTGGCGTTCTTAAGATCGTCAAGGTCTACCTCGCTGTTAAGCGTCGTATCCAGCCTGGCGATAAGATGGCTGGACGGCACGGGAACAAAGGCGTGATTTCCGTGATTATGCCCGTTGAAGATATGCCCTATGATGAGAACGGCGAGCCGGTGGATATCGTGCTCAATCCGCTTGGCGTGCCTTCGCGAATGAACGTCGGCCAGATTTTGGAGACACACCTCGGGCTTGCCGCATACGGTCTTGGTAAAAAGATCGACGTGATGCTCGAAGAGCAGCGCAAGGTTGCGGAGCTTCGCAAGTTCTTAGAAAGCGTCTACAACAATGGCGCAGGCCGGGTTGAAGACATTAAAGGCTTATCCGACGATCAAATCTTCGAGTTGGCGAAGAACCTAACGGCCGGTGTACCCATGGCGACGCCTGTATTTGATGGCGCTGCGGAATCTGCGATCAAGGAGTTACTCAAACTCGCTGATATGCCCGACAGTGGTCAGCTCACGCTATTCGACGGACGCACCGGCGATACCTTTGAGCGGCCGGTGACCGTTGGCTATATGTACATGTTGAAGCTGAACCACCTCGTTGATGACAAGATGCACGCGCGGTCAACCGGCTCCTACAGTCTGGTTACGCAGCAGCCGCTGGGTGGTAAAGCGCAGTTCGGTGGTCAGCGCTTTGGGGAAATGGAGGTCTGGGCACTTGAAGCTTACGGTGCTGCATACACCCTGCAGGAAATGCTGACAGTCAAGTCTGACGACGTAGCTGGACGCACGAAGATGTACAAGAACATTGTGGATGGCGACCATCGCATGGAGCCGGGCATGCCCGAGTCCTTCAATGTGCTCGTCAAGGAAATTCGCTCGCTCGGTATCGATATCGAACTAGAGAGCGAATAGACGCGACGGCATCGCAGATCTTCGAACCGCTGGTGAGAAGAATCACGATGCACAACGTTAGAAGGAATCAGCGCCGTACTGCAGAGCAGGCGGCGCGGCAAAAATACCTCGTGGAGGAATTGTCTTGAAAGACTTACTCAATTTGCTGAAATCTCAGGGCCAGTCGGACGAGTTCGACGCCATTCGAATCGGTCTCGCGTCGCCGGACATGATCCGTTCCTGGTCCTTTGGTGAGGTTAAAAAGCCGGAGACCATCAATTATCGAACCTTCAAGCCGGAGAGAGACGGCTTGTTTTGTGCGAAGATTTTTGGGCCGGTTAAAGATTACGAGTGCCTGTGCGGTAAGTACAAGCGCCTGAAGCACCGCGGCGTTATCTGCGAAAAGTGCGGCGTTGAAGTTGCGCTTGCCAAGGTTCGTCGAGAGCGCATGGGCCATATCGAACTCGCTAGCCCGGTAGCACACATCTGGTTTCTGAAGTCGCTGCCTTCTCGGATTGGCTTATTGTTGGATATGACGCTGCGCGACATCGAGCGCGTATTGTATTTCGAGTCCTATGTTGTAACCGACCCCGGTATGACAACGTTGGAGCATGGCCAACTTCTGACGGACGAACAGTACTACGAGTCCATGGAAGAGTTCGGTGATGAATTCACCGCGAAAATGGGTGCGGAAGCAGTCCAGGATCTCATGCAGCAAATCGATCTTGATAGCGAGATCGCGCGTCTGCGTGAAGAAATCCCGCAGACTAACTCGGAAACCAAAATCAAGAAGTTGTCGAAGCGCCTTAAATTGATGGAAGCGTTCGCAAACTCTGGTAACAAGCCGGAATGGATGGTGCTCAATGCGCTACCCGTTCTGCCGCCGGATCTACGACCGTTAGTACCGCTTGATGGCGGCCGCTTCGCGACCTCTGACCTGAACGATCTCTATCGTCGGGTAATTAACCGTAACAATCGACTCAAGCGTCTGTTGGATCTCAACGCACCGGACATCATCGTGCGCAACGAAAAGCGCATGCTGCAGGAGTCTGTTGATGCGCTGCTTGATAATGGTCGTCGTGGCCGGGCGATTACCGGTTCGAATAAGCGCCCGCTCAAGTCCCTTGCTGACATGATCAAAGGTAAGCAAGGTCGCTTCCGTCAAAACCTTCTCGGGAAGCGCGTTGATTACTCCGGCCGTTCAGTGATCGTGGTAGGCCCAGCACTCAAACTGCATCAGTGTGGCCTGCCCAAAAAGATGGCTCTTGAGCTATTCAAGCCGTTCATATTTGGCAAGCTGGAGACTCGGGGTCTTGCGACCACGATTAAGGCAGCGAAGAAGATGGTCGAGCGCGAGCCGCCCGAAGTCTGGGATATTCTTGCAGAGGTTATTCGCGAGCATCCGGTTCTTCTAAACCGGGCGCCAACTTTGCACCGCTTGGGTATTCAAGCCTTCGAACCGGTGCTGATTGAAGGTAAAGCGATCCAACTGCACCCGCTCGTATGTGCTGCTTACAACGCGGACTTCGACGGTGACCAAATGGCAGTGCACGTGCCGCTTACTTTGGAAGCGCAGCTCGAAGCTCGAGCCTTGATGATGTCGACCAACAACATTCTCTCGCCTGCGAATGGTGAGCCGATCATCGTTCCTTCCCAGGACGTTGTTCTCGGTCTTTACTACATGACCCGCGAGCGCGTGAACGCCCGTGGTGAGGGCCAGGTGTTTGCCGACTATAACGAGGTGCACCGTGCTTATATCACCGGTGAGGCTCATCTTCAGGCCCGCGTAAAGGTTCGCATTCACGAAGTTGTTATTACCGATGAAGGCGAGAGCAAGTCGAGAACGGCGATCGTCGATACGACGGTCGGTCGTGCTTTGCTTTGGGATATCGTTCCTGAAGGTATTGCTTATGACATGGTTAATAGACCCATGGCTAAGCGTGCAATCTCACAAATCATCAACCAGTGCTATCGCGCCGTCGGCCTCAAGGCTACGGTGATCTTTGCGGACAAGCTGATGTACACCGGGTACGAGTACTCAACTCGGTCCGGCGCTTCTATCGGTGTTAACGACTTCGAAATCCCCACGGAAAAAGCCGAGCTCATCGAGAGTGCAGAGGCGGAAGTCAAAGAGATCGAGGAACAGTACGCCGCCGGTTTGGTTACGCAGGGCGAGAAGTACAACAAGGTCATCGATATCTGGTCTCGCGCCAATGATCTTGTATCGAAGTCGATGATGCAGGGAATCTCGAAAGAGACCGTGATAAACAAAGATGGCGAGGAAGAGCAGCAGGATTCCTTCAACTCGGTCTATGTGTATGCCGATTCTGGGGCTCGGGGTTCACCCGCACAGATTCGTCAGCTCGCAGGTATGCGCGGACTCATGGCGAAGCCCGACGGCTCAATTATTGAGACACCGATTACAGCGAACTTCCGGGAAGGCTTGAACGTACTCCAGTACTTCATCTCCACGCACGGCGCGCGGAAGGGTCTGGCGGATACAGCGTTGAAGACGGCTAACTCCGGTTATCTGACCCGCCGTTTGGTGGACGTTGCGCAGGATCTGGTCGTAACCGAGGAAACCTGCGATACGGATGAAGGACTGCTGATGACACCGGTCATCGATGGCGGCGATATTATTGAGTCGCTTGGCGATCGCGTTCTTGGGCGCATGGTGGCGAGGGACGTTATTCGACCCGGGTCCGAAGACGAGATTGCGATCCCCGCAGGCACGATGTTGGATGAGCTTTGGATCCGTCGTATCGAAGAAATGGGTATCGATGAGATCGAGGTTCTTTCTCCGATAACCTGCAAAACTCGTCATGGCATTTGTTCTGCGTGCTACGGGCGCGATCTCGCTCGTGGTCACCGAGTGAACATGGGCGAAGCCATCGGCGTGGTTGCGGCCCAGTCCATCGGCGAACCCGGCACGCAGCTGACAATGCGTACCTTCCACATCGGCGGAGCCGCATCTCGGGCGACCGCACAAGACAATATCCAGGTAATCACTGACGGTGTTGTACGTCTTCACAATGTAAAGACTGTGGACCGCACCGATGGCACCTTGATAGCGGTTTCGCGCTCCGGTGAACTGTCGATTCTCGACAAGGTCGGTCGTGAGCGCGAGCGTTACAAGCTGCCTTATGGCGCGATTATCAAGACCGCCGATGAAAGCGAAGTCACGGCGGGTGACATCGTCGCAACTTGGGACCCGCATACGCACCCGATCATCACCGAGGTTGCGGGTACCGTTAAGTTCAGCGGAATGGAAGAAGGCATCACGATAAAGCGACAGACCGATGAACTCACCGGTCTCTCCAGCATCGAAGTGTCGGATCCAGCGGAGCGACCTGCAGCGGGCAAGGATGTACGTCCGGCAATTACCCTCGTCGATGACAAGGGTGAGGAACTGTGTCTTGCCGACACCAACGTGCCGGCCCATTACTTCTTACCCGCACTTGCGTTGGTGGGTCTTGAGGATGGGGCAACGGTTGAAGCGGGCGACGTGTTAGCGCGTATCCCTCAAGAGGGCTCTAAAACTCGCGACATTACCGGTGGTCTGCCTCGAGTTGCCGACTTGTTCGAAGCTCGAAAGCCTAAGGAGCCTGCGATCCTTGCGGAGATCTCCGGTACCGTTAGCTTTGGTAAAGAGACCAAAGGCAAGCGTCGTCTCGTGATCACACCAACAGACGGGCAGACACTGCCAGACGGATCAGATCACTACGAATCCCTTATACCGAAGTGGCGTAACCTCTCGGTGTTCGAGGGTGAATCCGTAGAGAAAGGCGAAATGATCTCTGAAGGTCCATTGAGCCCCCACGACATCCTTCGACTCAAGGGCATCGCTGAGCTAGCGAAGTACATCGTCAATGAAATCCAAGAGGTTTACCGCCTCCAGGGTGTGAAGATCAATGACAAGCACATCGAAGTAATCGTGCGTCAGATGCTTCGTAAGGTCGTGATCACTTCACCAGGTGACTCTACGCTGATCAAAGGAGAGCAGGTTGAGTACACGACTTTCCTTGAGGAAAACGAGCGCTTGCTTGCAGAAAACCTCGTACCGGCGACCGGTGAGCGAGAGCTTCTTGGTATCACCAAGGCTTCTCTTGCAACCGAGAGCTTCATTTCTGCAGCGTCTTTCCAGGAAACGACTCGCGTCTTGACGGAAGCGGCCGTAACCGGAAAAAGAGACTACTTGCGCGGGCTCAAGGAAAACGTCGTCGTGGGACGCCTTATTCCAGCCGGTACTGGTTTGGCCTATCACGAAGAGCGCCGCCGTCGAGCGGACGAAGAAGGCGATTTGGTTGTGTCTGCAGAAGATATCGAAGCAGCGTTGACAGAAGCGCTTCAAGAAAGCGTCGAGTAGGTCGCTTAAAGCCTGTTCCGAGGCGGCCCCGGTTCTCCGGTGCCGCCTTTTTTGATCCTTTTACCCGGAGATTCGGATCAGCACTCGCTGGGTACACGGACAGAGCCGGGATTTGCTGGACGTTTTACCCTCACCGCGAGCGCGGTAATAGTGCGCTCTCGCTGGCGCCTCAATTTGTTGACTCACCTATAGGCCATCTATAGAATGCCGCCTCCTTTTTACGGAGGGGGTGTTGTATTGCCTGCTCGAGACGGATTATTCGCTCTCGTACCGCCCGTACTTTGGAGTCGAGCGGAGTAAACGGTAAACCGAACGTTTGCATGGCTTGCTCCCCTCGAGTGCGGCTTTTGGTAAGTCCCTTCTGAACTTAGAACACTAACTTGGAACATTGGAGTCCATTGTTAATGGCAACGATTAACCAGCTTGTGCGCAAGCCGCGTAAGCGAAAAGTAGAAAAGAGTGACGTTCCTGCGCTTCAGGGTTGTCCTCAGCGTCGCGGTGTGTGCACTCGCGTCTATACAACCACGCCGAAGAAGCCGAACTCCGCTCTTCGAAAGGTCTGCCGTGTTCGCCTAACGAACGGCTTTGAAGTTTCTTCCTACATTGGTGGAGAAGGCCACAATCTGCAAGAGCACAGTGTTGTGCTGATTCGAGGCGGTCGGGTAAAGGACTTGCCTGGTGTTCGCTACCACACGGTGCGGGGCAGTTTGGATACATCGGGTGTTGCCGATCGGAAAAACGGTCGATCAAAGTACGGCGCTAAGCGACCTAAGTAGGTTGCCTTGAGGTCTTTAGTAGACCTTTGAATGAAAAGTCCGTAGCTGTGGGTAAGTAGCTGTAGCTAAAGAGTAAGAGTATAAGCACGACCCAAGTCATAGCAGGGTCGCAGATAAAGGGTGTGCAGCACCGTTGAGGCCAAACTAGTTCCCTCCAGTTGCGCACTAGCGGGAAAGCGATTGCCCGAATGGCTCGCGAACCCAGTAAGACGAAAGAAAGACCAAAGAAAGACGAATGGCTCACCTCGATTGAACGAGGTTCGCCCAAATCAAAAGATGTGAAGTAAGGCCGGATCTCTGCCACCCCCACCTTTTCGGTGTCAGTTTGGTGTCCGGGTAACCTGAAAAGAAAAAGGATAGAAATATGCCAAGAAGACGAGTCGTCGCTAAACGCGAGGTATTGCCTGATCCCAAGTTTGGGAATGCCACCTTAGCGAAGTTCATGAACCACGTGATGGTTAGCGGCAAGAAATCTGTAGCAGAAAGTATTGTCTATGGTGCTTTGGACATTGTTCAGGAACGTTTGAACAAAGATCCAATCGAAGTATTCGATCAAGCCTTGGAAAACATTGCACCAATGGTCGAGGTGAAGTCACGACGTGTCGGTGGAGCAACTTATCAGGTGCCTGTTGAGGTCCGGCCCTCGCGTCGAGTAGCGCTCTCCATGCGCTGGCTGGTCGAGTACGCTCGTAATCGTGGTGAGAAGTCTATGCGCCAGCGACTTGCCGGGGAAATTCTCGATGCTTCTCAGGGCAAGGGTAATGCCGTTAAGAAGCGTGAAGACGTGCATCGAATGGCGGAAGCGAACAAGGCTTTCTCTCACTTCCGATTCTAGCGCTGGACTTTAGTGACCGCGCAAATCAGCAGCGTTGTCTGAGATCGCAGCTGAGACGCATAACATCGAATTTTAAACAAGCTATACGCTCACAACGGAGATAGAAAAGTGGCTCGTAAAACACCGATTGGTCGTTATCGCAACATCGGTATTGTTGCGCACGTCGATGCTGGCAAAACCACCACGACGGAGCGCGTGCTTTTCTACACTGGCCTATCCCACAAAATCGGCGAAGTTCACGACGGCGCTGCAACCATGGATTGGATGGAGCAGGAGCAGGAGCGTGGCATCACGATCACGTCTGCTGCGACGACCTGCTTCTGGCAGGGCATGGATCAGCAATTTGACCAGCACCGCATCAACATTATCGACACGCCCGGGCACGTAGACTTCACGATTGAGGTGGAGCGATCTCTGCGCGTTCTCGATGGCGCGGTCGTCGTGCTGTGTGGATCCTCTGGCGTTCA
>JBCCQO010000173.1:0-7362 GCA_039024595.1 Pseudomonadota bacterium
GCTGCCCTACAAGAAGTGGCTGATCGGAAAGCTGCTCCACGGAATTAGAAGAACCTGAGGCCAGCGCCGTGCGCGAGGCTTACTTTACGAGACTTATTAGGGAGAAATTTGCAGAAAGTAATAGCGAAAGCGACTGAAAGTACTAAGCGAGCCGATCGATAAGTTCTTGCGCTTCTTGCTGCTGCTCTTCATTTCCTCTTTCGACAACCTCTTCAAGAATGGTCTTCGCGCCCTGCGCATCGCCCATATCCAGATAGGCTCTTGCCAAGTCAAGCTTGGTCGCCATCTGATCAGCATCGTCTGGTATCAGCAGATCCTCAGCGGCTGCTTTCTCCTCGCTGTCTGCACCGTTACTCGCCGAATCATCAGCCGTAACGAGCGCATCAGACAGATCAAGCTCGTCTTCAGAGGTCGCAAAATCAAGTTCATCGTCTGCAATCGGGCTGCTGTCATCCTCGATTTCTAAATCGTCGAAAACCACCTCCCCTTCATCGCCATGCTCTTCAGAAGCATCATCAGACGACGTTAGGCTCGGCTCCGCTGAGCTTTCATCGACCAGATCCAACTCCAGCGTCGGCAGTTCATCGGAGTCATCCAAATTGCCTGCTTCAACCGCGAGATCAAATTCAACGTCTTCGGCCTGACCATCAATCTCTTCTACAAGCTCGAGCGTAGTCTCCTCCTCGGTGCTTTGGTCGGTGCTCAGGTCGATGCTTGGCTCGTCGCTGGCGTCAAGCTCAGCGAAATCGTCTTCTTCGAAGTCAAAGTCATCTTCCGCTTCGAGGTCAAACTCAGAGCTTTTACTCGCGGATATGCCGCCCGTATCAGCGGATTCCCCACCCACCAAAGATTAGGCCTTTTCGATCGCATTCGCATCGCCATGGGTTCGGAGGTCTTCAAGCTGTTCTGCCGCTTTATCACTCTCGCCCATATCGACGTAGAGTTCGATCAACTTAAGACGATAGGCACTGTTGCGCGGGTCTTCATTTATGGCCGTTTCTAAAAGCTCAATCGCCTGCAGGTAGCGGCCATAGGCGATGTAGATATCAGCCTCCGCAAGCGTGTCTCCCTCCGCTGCATCGTCGATGTAGTCATCGTGCTTCCGCTCCCCGTAGCCGCGGCTGCCACCAAGATCCAACTCATCATCACCCACTTCATCGTCGTCGAGTTCATCAGCCACATCAGAATCATCATCGATCGCCGCGAATTTGGCCTGATCTGAGACCGATTCAATGGGTAGCTCTTCTTCGTCATCGAGTGCTGTTTTATCCAGGCTCACCCCTTCGAAAACATCATCATCTTCTGCTTCCGGAACGAACGGTGCACCTTCGATGGCAGAGTCTTTATTTGCTCTGCGGCGCATGAAGAAGAAAGCCCCCAGCAAAACCGCCAGCAACCCACCACCGATTGGCAGCCAAGGAATGCCGCCTGTTCCAGCGCTGGAACCGGTGCTCTGTTCAGGGCGTGCTGCAGAACTCGCCGATGCACTGCTCGCCCCGGGAAGGCCGGCATTGACTGCTCGCGACGCTTCCAGATCAGCCTGTGCTGCCTCGGCCGCCTCCCGAGCTTCTCGCAGCGCTTGTTCTAAGGTGGCTATCTGCTCATCTTTGAGGGCAACAATCTGCTCAAGCGTATCAAGGCGCGTGGTCATTGACTCCATTTGGGCTGCGAGTTCGCCGCCAGCTGGCCCGCTTTCTAGAGCTGGATCATTACTAGTGGCGCCGGTATCGAAGCCGGCCTCAGCCAGCTCATCATCGCTCGCAGCGACGGACTCATCCACTCCCACACTTTCATAGCTTGAGGACTGATCGCCACGTTGACCTGCCGGTTCCGCTGATATCCGAAGCGAGGCGGCGGCCGACACACCAGGCGTCGCACTGCCCGCTTCGAAGCTCGCATTCTGTTCGCGCACCTCTTCGAGGGCGGCGGCCAGATCGTCAGAGCTGATTTCCCCGGCGGCGGGTAAATAGATGATGTAACCCGCTTTGATCCGATTTATGTTGCCGTTGATGAAGGCCTCGGGGTTAAGACGTTGGATGTCTAGCATCGCTTGCTGAACGGAGATACCGCCGGGCTTCCCCTGCGATGCTATTTGCCAAAGTGTCTCGTCGCGGCGAACCATGTAGCGGTTGCCTGGCGTGGGTGTACCTACGGTTTTGGCAGAAAAATCACGTGCGGGCATCTCACCGGGAGCAAGCGTGCTCTCCCTTCGCCGGATACGGTCACCGGTCGATACTTCTTGTGGCTCTTTGCTTTTTGGCGCTACATCTTTTCGCGCCTCTAACTCTTCTACCCGCTCTTTTGCCGATACGGTGACGACTTCCTGGCGAAAGGCCGGCGGGTCAACGAGAATGGTGTATTCGCGTAGCAGCCGACCACTAGGCCAACGAGCTTCGATAATTAAGTCGAGGAAGGGTTCTAGAACGGCTTCTTCCGTGCTTAGGCGGATAACCCCACGACCACTCGCCTCGTCGATGGCAACTTCAAATTGAATACTGGTTAAGAAGTAATCGCGATCAATGCCGAGTCGTTCAAAATCCTCCACGCCGGCAAGTCGTATTCGGACGTCATCGGCGGTGAGCGCTCGGGTATCGAGAAGCTCGACTTCCGCCTGCAGTGGCTCGTTCAGGAACGAGCGCATATTGAGTTCGCCCAAACCTAGGGCCAACACGTGAGAAGACGCTAACGCGCTACAAAACACTGCAGCTGCTCGCGCAGCTGTTTTCACTCCGACCCCGGTCGACATGGCTCTGCCTTGTTTTCACCCAATGGTTGTCACCCAATGGCTTTCGCCCAACGGCTACATTATGCCCGATGTAGGCCGTTCATTACCGCACTCTAATCTGCTCGCTGGCAGCACTACCGCTGTCCCCGGACTCAGCCTGAGCAGGCTTTGCTCTAAGTTTAGCGGCGGTTTTAAGCGTTTTACTACGACCTCACAGCCCAAGAAAACGCTTTTTTCACAACAGCTTGCAGCGCTTATTCTAGAAATTGCTGCAAGTTTGAAGACTGTAGCGCTGCGAGAAGGATCGCGTCAAGCCCATACTCCCTTCACCTTAGCACTGGTGTCCTAGCTTGTTAGCGTCAAAAATCAAGAAATCTGGAGCCAAATGGACCACTCCGGTACATTGGTCGGTGGGTATTAGTGTTACCGCGTTCATGATTGGGCAATGGTGATTGGGTATTGGCCTTTGGCACTACACGCGCTCCGGGCAGCCGAAGAGTGTGCTAGCGGTCAAACGTCAAAGTAGGATCTCGCAATCATCAGCTCGGCAATTTGGACGCTGTTGAGAGCGGCCCCCTTGCGCAAATTGTCCGCCACCACCCATAAAGCTAGGCCATTGTCGCAAGATATGTCCTTGCGGACTCGACTCACATAAACCGGGTCAGAACCTGCCGCATGGGAAACCGGCGTCGCATAGCCACCATTACTATGCTCATCGATGAGCGTCACACCCGGCGCATTCGCCAGCAGCGCCTTTGCATCCTCTGCGCTCAACGCCTGTTCCGTTTCAATGTGAACCGCTTCCGCATGCCCGTGAAATACGGGTACGCGCACACAGGTTGGGTTCACACGAATGCTTGGGTCGGCAAAAATCTTTTGCGTCTCCCATACCATTTTCATTTCTTCTCGCGTGTAGCCGTTGTCTTGAAATGTGTCGATGTGCGGCAACGCATTAAAGGCGATCTGAAGCGGATAAACATCCGCTTCCGCAGGCTTGCCATTCAGCAGACGTGCCGTTTGACCGGCGAGCTCTTCCATGGCGGACTTCCCCGTGCCGGACACCGCTTGGTAAGTCGCAACATTGATGCGGGTAATTCGCGCCGCATCATGAAGTGGTTTGAGTGCCACCAGCATTTGAATCGTCGAACAGTTCGGATTGGCGATAATGCCCCGCTCGCGCCATGTCGCAGCGGCCTCTGGATTCACTTCGGGTACGACGAGCGGAATGTCTTCGTCGCGGCGAAAGTGTGATGTGTTGTCGATGACCACGGCGCCAGCCGCGGCTGCCCGGGGCGCATGTTCGGCGGACACACTGCCTCCAGCGGAAAAAAGCGCAATATCGACTCCTTCAAAATCAAAGGATTCCAGGGCTTTGACGACTAGCTGGTTGCCCTTAAAGGGAACTCGTTTGCCGGCGGACCGCTCTGATGCCAATAGGTGAAGCTCTCGAATCGGAAGTTCTCGCTCCGCGAGAATTTCAACCATTGCTTCTCCTACCGCGCCCGTCGCCCCAACGACGGCTATGTTGTACGCTCTACTCATGCTGCGCTGATCGCTTGCTTAGTGTGTGAAAGACGTTTTTCAAAGGCGGCTACTACCGCATCGCCCATTGCTGTGGTCGTTACTAGCGTGTCGCCAGGAGCGAGAATATCGGGTGTACGTAAGCCCGCATCCAAAACCTCGCCTACGGCCGCTTCGACGGCGTTGGCTGCGTCTCCGTGCCCGAGGCTGTAACGAAGCATCATTGCCACCGACAGTATCGTCGCCAGCGGGTTAGCCTTTTCTTCGCCCGCAATATCGGGAGCGGACCCGTGACAAGGTTCGTACATCCCCTGGCCGGAGGCGTTGAGGGAGGCAGATGGCAACATACCAATCGATCCGGTCAGCATCGCCGCCGCATCAGAAAGAATGTCGCCAAACATATTTCCAGTAACCATGACATCAAACTGCTTCGGTTCCCGGACCAGCTGCATAGCCGCGTTATCGACGTAAATGTGCTCGAGTTCTATCGCTGGGTAGTCCGCCGCGAGCTCAGTCATTACCTCACGCCAGAGCACCGTTACTTCGAGTACGTTCGCTTTATCGACCGAGCACACCCGCCCTCCGCGTTTTTGCGCCAGCTCAAACGCCAACTTCCCAATCCGTCGAACCTCCGCCTCGTCGTAGCGATAGGTATTGAAGCCTTCCCGTATACCATCGTCTCTGGTGTGAATCCCACGAGGCTCACCGAAGTAGATGCCTCCGGTGAGCTCACGGACGATCAATAAGTCTAAACCGGCGACCAATTCCGCCTTTAGGCTCGAGGCACTCACGAGTTGCGGATACATAATGGCGGGACGCAGATTGCCAAACAGCTCAAGCTCCGAGCGAATTCGTAACAGCGCGCGCTCCGGGCGCAAGTCTCGTTCCAGATCATCGTAAGCGGGTCCGCCGACCGCTCCGAGAAGAATAGCGTCCGCGGCCCGAGCTTTTGCAAGTGTCTCCTCTGGCAGTGGATTACCCGTTTCCTCGTAGGCGGCGCCACCAACGAGCGCATGCTCAAGGGTAAGATCCAGAGCGAAGTTCTTGGCAACAGCGCGCAGAACTTTCTCAGCTTCCGGCACGATTTCCTGCCCGATGTAGTCACCGGGCAGCATAAGGATGGTGCTAGTCATGGGTTTGATCGCTCCGGAAACAGCCACGGATGGCGTTGCGAGGTGTTTGACTCGTACTTCTGAATTGCATTGGCACTTTTTAAGGTAATGCCAATGTCATCGAGACCTTCAAGCAAGCACTGGCGGCGGTAATCCTCCACCTCAAATGCCCAAGCTTCTCCACTCGGCAATTTTACCTCGCAGGCGTGCAGATCGATTTCCAGCTCATAACCTTCTTGTGCGTAAGTCTCTTCAAAAAGTCGATCGAGCTGAGAAGCTTCCAGCGCAATGGGTAGCACGCCGTTCTTAAAACAGTTGTTGTAAAAGATATCGGCAAAACTTGGCGCGATGATGCTTCTAAAACCATAGTCTTCGAGCGCCCAAGGCGCATGCTCTCTACTCGAACCACAGCCAAAGTTTTCCCGAGCGATTAATACACTCGCGCCTTTATAGCGGGGAAAATTCAATGGAAACTCTTCGTTAACAGGGCGATTACTACAATCTTGTCCCGGTTGCCCTTCATCGAGATAGCGAAGTTCGTCGAAAAGATTAGGACCGAAGCCACTGCGCTTAATCGACTTCAAAAACTGCTTGGGAATAATTAGGTCTGTATCGACATTGGCGCGATCCATCGGCGCGACCAAGCCGCGGTGAACGGTAAATGGTTTCATTGCTAGATCCTGGGTCGCTGCTGGACCCCAGCTGTGATTTGGAAAACTACCTTAGTGCGGAGGCACTACGCTGCGCTGCTTCCTGCGCCATTTCAGTGCTCAGGCCCTCTGCACCGTGATGGGTACAGCTCGACTGTGAGTACTGACGCACATCAACAAAGTGTCCCGCTATCGCCGCGGCGGCTGCCATGGCCGGGCTGACTAGGTGAGTACGACCACCGAAGCCCTGGCGACCTTCAAAGTTTCGATTAGAGGTGGAAGCGCAGTGCTCACCCTTTCCGAGCTTGTCCGCGTTCATCGCTAAGCACATAGAACAACCGGGTTCTCGCCATTCAAGTCCCGCTTCAACAAAGACCCGATCCAGCCCTTCCAACTCTGCCTGGGACTTCACCTCTCCCGAACCGGGAACCACCAATGCTTGCTTTACACTAGCCGCGACTTTCCGACCGCGAACAACCTCGGCCGCTTCCCTCAGGTCTTCTATCCTCGAATTGGTGCAAGACCCAATAAAAACGCGATCCGCAGGAATACTGGTAATCGGCTCGCCACCTTTTAGTCCCATATATGCGAGAGCACGCCTGGTTGCGTCTTGCCGTGTCTGTCCATCCATTTGTTCCGGCGTCGGGACTGATGCATTCACGGGAGCGACCATCTCTGGTGAAGTGCCCCAGGTAACTTGTGGCGCTACTTCTTCAGCGATCAGCACGACCTCGCGGTCAAAATGCGCGTCGGGATCGCTGTGAAGCTCTCGCCAGGCGGCTACGGCCTGATCCCATTCGGCGCCCTTTGGTGCCATGGGACGTCCTCGGACGTAGTCGATCGTTGTATCGTCAACGGCAACCATTCCCATACGGGCACCCGCTTCGATCGACATGTTACAGAGAGTCATGCGCCCTTCCATGCTCAGTTGTTCGATCGCTTCACCGGCAAACTCGATGGCATAGCCGGTACCTCCGGCCGTCCCAATCTTACCGATGATGGCAAGTGCTAAGTCCTTAGCGGTCACTCCCAGTGGTAAGCAACCATCGACGCGCACACGCATGTTCTTCATCTTCATTTGCACGAGGCACTGAGTTGCTAATACGTGTTCGACCTCTGAGGTACCAATGCCGTGGGCGAGCGCTCCAAGCGCTCCGTGGGTACTCGTGTGTGAGTCGCCGCAGACAACGGTCATACCCGGAAGCGTTGCCCCCTGCTCAGGGCCAACCACATGCACGATGCCCTGTCTTCGATCGTTTATAGGGATCTCAACAATGCCAAAATCGTCGCAGTTATCGTCGAGGGTCTGAACCTGCAGGCGAGATACATCATCAACGATTCCCGCCACGCCACC
>JBCCQO010000174.1:0-7323 GCA_039024595.1 Pseudomonadota bacterium
CGTAATCAGCCACAATAATTTCAACTGCTGACCTTTCTAGCGATTGATTTCGTAGCGAAGCCAAGCAATTGGCCAACCGCCATCCGTTTCGATTCCTTATTGGTATGACCACTGCGATACGCCGCGCCCGTACTGTGTCGCTACTTATATATCTCGAGGCCTGGCGCAGAAGTTTGTTAAAAATGCGTGACCGCGGAGAAACGTAATAATGAACTTTATCTTCTTTCAGCTTATTCACGGCTAATCAACAATTGCAGTATGTGAGTATGCTCGTCTCGGATTTGTCTCAATTTTCCAGAGTACTTTGTGACCCAAGGTCAATTATCGTGATTGATGGTCTTGATCAAGCGACGCTAATTATCTGAGGTACACGGGACGGATTTGGACTTCATGTGGAAAAGGTTGTCGTTATTTACGCGGCCTTTGCTAGCTTGTCTGCGATGGTAGATTGTGCGGCTCATACTCCATAACGCGTTCTTCACGTGATTACTGAGCTAACGCTGCGCTGAAAAAAATAGTGGAATCTATTGGCCATAGTTTCAATACATTTGTAAACAAAGACGATCCTTGCAACGCTTGTGAATTGTGTTTGGATACGGCGCTAACAGCACTTACAAAAATAACATAGGCATTTTGGCTGCGGCTAGTCGAGGCCGACACAACCTAGGCGAAGGAGTGTACGTGATGCCAGGATGGATGGTGCGACGGAGCAAAAGCATATCGCATGAGAGACGTTGTTCTGGACTTCAAAGCGTAACGACCCGCGCTCCGAACTGCGCCCATGAGCGAATTATCCGCACATTGCTCAGTCTCGGCGTGCGCGGACCATCGTTTTGACAAAAGTGATCGCTCAGAGGTGACAGGGTGTTGCCGGGTATAGAGGCTGATTGACGGTTAGGATTGATTGCTCCAGCCGAGCTTGAATTGGCTGAGCTCTCAGTATGAATTACGAGCCTTTCGTCGACATAAATTGTTCGTTGGCCCAGATGCTATAAGCCGTAGAGGGGCGCTGGACACTGCCCTTTCTACAAGAGGCCTTAAACGGCTTACGTAAGTTCACTCAGCTTCAGGCAAACTTGGGAATATCGAAAAACGTTCGAGCATAGAAACTGGACGGCCTAGTGGGCGAAGTAATCAAGACGAAATTGTCCGATCACTCAGCGCTAAGCTCACCGACCGTTCAAGCCAAAAGATACGTCTCTCGGTAGCGAAGCACACCGCCACCGGAATGGCTGAAGGTCGAGTAATCGTTTCCCGCATGCCTTAACCGTTTTGATGTTGTCTCTCGCATAGTTCCCAGTCAGTGTGTCAGCAGGTGCAACCCGGCAATGGTTGCTAACAGCGTCCTTGTTAGTTGGAGCAACCTAAAGAATTATATGGAGATACTTATGAAATTAGTTTCCGTGAAAGATCAATTTGATTGGAGATGTACCTCTATCGGAGAAGTTAATCATCGTTTGAGTCCACTGGATGAACTTTCGCTCTCTGAAGTCGAGAAAGTCTCCGGCGGATTCAGTGTGTTGGATGGTTTCAACTGGGGACTGGCTCTCGGAACGGTTGGCGGCGCCGTTTGGACCGGCTCGTCGATAGGTGCTACGCGATTCGGGATAATTGGAGGAGCACTTGGGTTTTCGGCGGGTTTGGGATGGGGTCTTGGAAGCGTGATTTCGATGGCGCTCCGTGGCGAGTAGCTGGCTGTCCTATTGCCTTGGTGGCTGCCGTACCGTTGCGAAAAAGGTCCGGTAGCCGATCGGTCACGTGAGTCCCAAAATGCGAGCGCGGACTTGGTTAAGCTACTTAGTGAAACTTTGCAATTAAGCCGGTTATGCAAATACCAACACTAACTCGACTATAAACTCTTTCTCTCAGTATGCTTTTTAGAAAAATACTTGTGTTGGTCTTGATGCTCTCAGCTTGCGGAATCACGTTGTATGCATACATAGAACGTGATTTTTCGCAATTTGTCTTTGCCCAAGCTGCGTTTCTCTTTCTTGTTTTGCTTTATAAAAACACGCGCGTAATGCTGGCAAGTAAAACTGCTGAGCTGGATCAAGCAGTGCAGGATTTTACCGTCACGGACTACTCGCTCCTTACGGTTTCGGTGTTTTTGGGCATCTTGAGTATTTTCTTGTGACGCAAAACAAAGCAGAAGACGCTACCTCGGCGTCATACCCTCGCTTCGGTTGGAAGCCGGTAACTTCGGACTGTGTGTAGTTGAAGGGAGTTTGAGCTTCGAAGGTCTGCGACTGGCGTAGCACACCTATGCTTCGCTACGGAGACCCGAGCTCTTCGGAGCCGACCTCAGTATTCCAGCCGCTCCATCAAACGCAAAAAGGGGCGACCCTTTCGGGCCACCCCTTTACGATTGGTGGAGGCGGCGGGAGTTGAACCCGCGTCCGCCAGCACTCTGCCATTGGCTCTACATGCTTAGCTTCCGTCTATTGCTTTAACCGACGACAGCCCAACGGTCAGGACGCAATCGGCGAGCCTCGTAAAAGTTTAGCGGCACCGCCCGAGGCATACGGCTCCGCGATCCAGTTCTATATGACAGTCAGTAGCGCGGGGCTGGAACCTTGCTAAAAACCGCTAGGGCCGAAGCCGCTAGATGAGGTCGTCAGACCGCTTACGCGGCCAGAGCTACCTCGTAGTTGTCGTCATTGGCAACTATTAAGTTACAGCTTTGGATTTACGTGATTGGCTGTCATCACGGCATGCACCGCAGGTTTCGTTACCGTCGTCGAATCCAAAACGCCCCCAAGGTGTGCCACGATTCTACCACAGCCGCCAATACGGCTTGGTGGTACTTGCTGCTCCTCGACTTCATCCAAAAGGGACTTCAGCGGAAATTCTTTTCCAAGATTAGATCACCCTGCGTGGCAGCCCCGGAAACCCACCGGTTCAAAGGTGTTGTGCTCGCGCCGCTATGAAAGTACTTCGCAGTGATCCACCAGACGTACCAATCACCTGACGCGCTTTGAAGGGGGGTCGCAAATTTAAACTCGTCCCACTCGTAGCGCCAAGTTTCCCGCGTGCCAGACCAAGTGATGTCTCCCGATAAGTTCACATCAACATCCTTAATGGTGTCTCGGCTGACCTCCTTACTGCGAGTTTCGATGCGTTCGGTAGTGAGCACAATTGGGCCGTGAGACCCAAACCCATAGACAGGGTTCGCTAAAATTTCTCTTGCGATCACGATTCGCTTGCCGTCGCCGCTCGCAGCGGCTGGGAGCTTGTACTCGCCGAGAAGCTGTTGGCGAGATTCAGCGTAGATTGCGCGGAACGATTCGAGCTTCTCCAAGCGAGCACGGACTTCTAAAGAAACCGACTCACCACTGGCGGCTTGAATCGCCGCAAGCGATTCGGGGACCTGTCTCATCTTATCGAGGTCCGTGTAGATTTCTTGCTCTGCACCTTCTGCTAAGAATGCGCTTCGGTTCTCCTCAACATTCTGAAGAATACGCTCGTAGTAGCCGATACGACCCGCCTGCTGATCCTTCATTAAAAACCGCAGCTGATCGATCGTTGTCCTATAGGCATTATCGGCTTTTGCTATATTTTCTCTTGCAACGAGCGACAGCGTTCTCACATCTCCCTGATCAAACGGCGAGCCTTGTTCGAGGGTGCCGGGATTGTTTATCTCTAGATAAGCCAAGGGGGTGATACGTTCGATTTCCTTCAGGACCGCATGCGCACGCCGCTTGGTGTCTAATCGCGCGGCGACCCATTGGGAGGCCTCTTTCGCCGTCACCGGGGAGTAAAGAACTGACGGCACGATGCTTTGCCGTAGCGATGTACGCAGGGCAGTAAGTATTGCTTGTACATCACCGAGTTCTGCCAGCTGCGCTTGCGCTCGCTGAAATTCCCCATTCAGCTTATCCTGGGTTTGCTGGTAAGCCTGGACACTGAGGCGCACGTCTGGATCGTCTCGATACTCGGTATAGCGCCGTAGCTGTTCGGCGTACTTCTCTAGAGCGATTCGGTAGCGCTCCACGATCCGCGCATCTTGTAAAGAAGACGGACCCTCAACATTTAAGTCGGCTACCAAAGCGTTCAAGTCTCGAGTGAGCTTGTTCACTCTGACCCGCTGACCGGAGACCAACTGCTTGCCTGCCGGGTTACTCGCGCTGGAAGCTGTCTCGCTTGCGGATGTAGCATCGCTCGCTGCAGATTCGGGGGGCGCTGAAGCACCTACAGCGGACGAAGCACCGGCGCCGCGTTTGCTGAGCAAGTTGTAGCTCTCGACCAACCGTTCATGAGCCTGTATTGCTTGAAGCAGTACTGCGTCGTCGTCGGAGGGCATTTTCGCCAACGAAGCGCCGTAGCTTTTTATTCGGTCTGCTAGTTGGCGGGCACGCATTTCATTAGCGAGTATGGACACGCCATCTGCATTTAATTGTTGCTGCGTTGTGGCGATATTGTTCGCAATACGTTCGACTTTGGATCTAAGACTGGGAGAGAGATCTGCCGCGTATACAGTCCGAACCGTGCCCCCGCAAAAAATCAACAAAAATAGAAGTGTGCACGTGAACGAAGAGCGCTTTCGCGGTAGGAAGGTATTCTTGAGTTCAGAAAAAGACAGTCCATTTACGTCAATCGGCAATACAACACTCCTCATTGGCAGTCAAAACGCTAGCGTAATTCCACGCTGTTGAGCGCAACCCATTTACGGGCTGCAGCACCTGACTGTGGCGATCACGGCGCTTTTGGTATCGTACGCTCGATGTCGAGTCGGTGCATCACCCTGCCGACACTTGCAGCAATCCGGGGGAACGTTGTGGAATCAGTAGACGTAAATTATTTAGCAATCATGGTGGCGTCTTTGTCTGGGTTTGTTATTGGCGCCCTTTGGTACTCGCCCGCCATTGTAGGCAACAAATGGATGCAAGCGGCGGGCATCACAGAGGAGGCAATTGCGGCTAGCAACAAGCCGCGAATCTTTATTACCGCCTTGGTCTTTCTGCTGATCATGAGCTACTGCCTGTCCATGTTTCTAGCGGCACCGGATGTTAATGCTCAGAACGGTGCCTTTTACGGATTCCTCACCGGCTTTGGCTGGTTGTTTTTCGCGATCGGTACTACAGCGCTTTTTGAGCTGCGTTCTTGGACTTACATCTGGGTGAATGGTGGATACTGGGTGATTACAATGACGGTAATGGGGGCTATTTTGGGGGCTTGGAAGTAACGCTAGAGAGGAGTCCCTCCTTTCTTAGAGGCCTTTTTTTCGTAAAGACTTTTCCGTTCGTAAAGACCCTCTCTTTGCAACGTCCCTATCTTTGCAAAGACGCGTTAGCAAAACCCCGCTAGGCAAGCCCCGCAGCGTAGCGCAGGACCTGGCGCTTTGCGATGGGTAAACGATTTGCTAGAGCGAGCCCCGCATTTCGTAGCGTCCGCAAGGGCGTAACGTCGTTGGAGAAGCCTAGGTAAAACGCGTCCATCGCCGACATCATGGCAAAGTTGTCGAGTCGTCGTTTTCGTTCATAGCTTTGAAATAGCTCACGCAGTTCAGCACGGTTCGACGGACGCCCCCGTTCATCAATTAGCTCGAGGAGCGCCTCAACGTCTTTCAGTCCAAGATTCACCCCCTGGCCTGCCAACGGGTTGATGGTATGCGCTGCGTCTCCGACCAGTAGGAGATTCTCTCGCCAATAGTGCGCTGCATGCTGTCGCTGGATAGGGAAGCTTGCCCGAGAAAGGATTTCAAACTCGTCTAGCTCTACGGGAAACGCTGCCCGCACCTCCGCCGCTAACGCGTGGTTGTCTAGGGCCTTGAGCTCAGCGATACGCTGCTCACTGTTGTACCAGATAAGTTCTGCGTGATTGTCATACATCGGCAGGAAAGCCATCGGCCCGGTGGGAGTAAACTGTTGCCAGGTAATGTCCTGATCCTTTCCTGCAGTTTTCACGCACATCGCGAGTACTTGTTGCCGATAGGGCCAACCGCGTGTCCTGATATCCGCGAGCGAACGCATCTGGGAGTTTGCTCCGTCGGCGGCAACAAGCCATTGGCAGGTGAACGCTCTGCCGTCGCTCAGCTGAACGCGAGCGTCGCGTCCGAAGCTTGCATCATCAATGGTTACGTCGCTGAGTAACTCCAGGTTGGGATAGGTTACGGCTTCATCCAACAGGGCGAGCTGCAGCAAACGGTTTTCTACAAAGTAGCCGAGTTCTTCCATCGCAAGTTCTTGAGAGTCAAACTCGCACCGACCGTTTTCCTCCCAGACGGCCATTCGGCGGTATGGGTTTAGGCGCATGGCTTCAAGTCTTTCCCATACGCCCAGGTCCCGGAGTAGGTCAAAAGAGCCTAAATTAAGCGCCGATACCCTCAAGTCTGGCGGCTGATCCGGTGTGAACGGTTTGGGGAGTCGCGACTCTAGGACCAACGTTTGCAGGCCGCGTTGTGCAAGGCCGATCGCGGCCGCGCCGCCCACCATGCCACCGCCGACGATAATGACGTCGTAATCGTGGTCTGTGCGTTCAGAAGAGGTCATAGTTGAATTCTCAATCGAATCCTTACGTTCAATCAATCGCCCTGTTAGCACCTGGACTGTAACCGAAATCCAGCCCATGAGATGGACGCTTTTCGTTTAGCGGGCCGTGCTCGCCATTGCTAGGATGGCGCATGCTAGAAAAAAGAGCGTATTTCCGAAGGCATAAAACTACTCGCCTTCAGACTTTTTGCTCAGTCCTTTCAGAAGACCACCCATCGCCTCGTTTACTTTTTCACCCACTTTCTCTTTGATTGCACCCGCGGTCGCTGAGGTCATTGCCGATTCGATCAGAGGTTTTAAGATTTGCTCAGCGACCTGCGCCCCGGTGGCGCCGCCGCTAGCCTTACCGATATCGGTTAAAACGAGCGTGGGTAGTTCTACCGTCCGGAGCTGTTCAAGATCCGTCAATGCGACGGACGCACTTGCATCGCTCAGCGTGAATCGTTCGATGATCAATTTTTTGCTGGACTCAGTGTCCGCATCGGCGTCCTCGCTTGCGCTTCCCGCTTGAAGGCTCTTCTGTAGTTCGCGCAGGTTGTTCTGGGCGCCCTGCTGTAGGACATTGATCTTCGCGCCATCGACCATAACCTCTTTAACGATAATCGTGTCGCTAGTGAGTGAGCTTGCATCGAGAGTGACTGAAAACTCGCCCAGTTCGAGCGCCGTGCCCGAAAAACCATTCGGGTTGGCGACGGTGAGTCCCGCAAGTGAGGCTGAAGCATCGCTGATTCGAATGTCCACCCCGGCTACTTCGACGGAGGAGCCTGTGGCCGCGCTCCCTTGCTTTTCTATCAGCGCAGCAACGATCCCGTTGAGATTTGATGATAGATAGAAG
>JBCCQO010000175.1:0-7312 GCA_039024595.1 Pseudomonadota bacterium
CGGTCAGCAGGGACCTGGCGGGCACAGCTGCTGCGCAAGAGAGCGAGAGCTAAGTTGGCTTGATGATTCGCAAACCCACGGACTAGCCGATCGCAACTCGCGCATCGCCCCAAGACGAGTTTTTGGAAAGAAAGGTAGGAGAACAGGTATGAGTGCCAAAAAATCGGCAGCGAGCCATTTCTTGATGGCTCTAGTTACTATTCTTTGCACCGCTATAAGCAGTCTTCAGGTCCAGGCAGGGACCGCTACCATGGAGTCGGCCGATGGGGAGCGCATTGTCTGGGAGTACCAAGATGATGCGGTGCGTATGAATACCGGCGATGGCGACGACTACGTAGTGATCAAGGATGGCCAGTTTTACCTCGTGAGCTTCGAGGACGATGAGCCGATGGTGATTGATGGAGGTTCAATGATGCGCAGCTTCGCGTCAATGATGCCCAGCGTAGCGCCAGATGACTTTTCAGCGGAAGTCGTAAGTATTGAAAACAGTGGTAGAAAAGAAACCGTCGCGGGACTTACCGGTGACGTTTATGAGGTGCACGTTCGCGATAAGCAAGGCCGGGAGTCAGTACAAGAGCTTGTTTTGTCGAAGGCAACAGAAGCGCGAGAGTTCTCCGATGCGCTGCTACTCATGGCAGCAACCGTTTCTAACCTCGTCTCTTCGCAAGCGGGCGCAGCTGGCGATGCTCTTTCCGCTCGCCTCGCTAGCATGAATGCGGGCGTGCTTCGCTACGGCGAAGAGGTGACAATCTCCGCAATCTCGTCATCAAAGATTTCCCGATCGCGCTTCGATTTACCGGCAGAGCCAATGGACCTAAGCGGGCTAGGTGGAATGCTCGGTGGGATGGGCGCCGCGGACGCCCCTTCGGAAGAACTTGAGAACGCTTCGGAGGCAACAGCTAGCGAGGCCGGCGGATCGAGTAACGGGATGGCTGCTTCCGTGATGGGTATCTTTGGCAAAAAAGTGGATCGTCAGGTCGACAGGGTATCAGGCTCCGTTGATAACCAAGTAGATCAAGAGACCGACAAGGCGGTCGATAAGCAGGTCAACAAAGTGCTAAAAAAGCTCTTTGGAGGCTAAGTGTTGCTCACCGAAGAATTACCGAAAAATCACCGAAAAAGAAAAGCTTGAGCGGTTCTCCTGTATATCACCCCGCATGCAACGGCGCTCATTCGAGCGCCGCGTATACCAAGGCCTCAAGCTGACCACGGAAATTAAAGGTACTTGAAGGCAGCAGTTGGGTCATGAACACGACCACGAGATCTTCCGCCGGGTCGACCCAAAACAAAGTGCTCGCTAAGCCACCCCAGTAATAGGTTCCTGGGCTTGCCGGTGTGGCGCCGCGGACCGAGTCTTGCTTGCACGCAAAGCCCAAGCCAAAGCCAACCCCCTCGTTCGCGGTTTCGCTGAACCCACTCATGGATATGCTGGCCAGGTCAACATCCCCGGGAAGGTGATTGGCCGTCATAAGATCCAGGGTCTTACGACCAATGATTTGCCGGTTTTTAAAGCGGCCTCGGTTTGCCAACATCGCACAAAAGTTGAGATAGTCACCGATCGTTGATACCAGGCCACCGCCTCCCGAATGGTACTGACGGCCCAAAAAATCTGATGATTGCGCATCATCATAGAGGGTCAGTTCCTTTTTGGCGTTGCGCGTATAGCTGGATGCAAAACGTGCAAGTTGATCTTCGCGAGGGCTGAACCCGGTATCTTTCATTTCCAGGGGATTAAATATTGTTTCCTGTAGATAGCTCGCGAAGGGCATTCCGCTAATCCGCTCAACAAGCACGCCGAGAACATCCGTAGCCACCGAATAGTTCCAGCGTTCACCGGGCGAAAAAGCGAGCGGTAAGCCTGCCAATTGATCTATGAAGCTCTGAAAAGAATAGCCTTCGCGAGGGCGGGCGACAGCAAGCTTGCGGTAGGCATAGTCTAAATTGCTTGCCTGCATGAAGTCGTAGGTCAGACCCGAGGTGTGACAGAGGAGATCGCGTATGGTGATTGGCCGGTCCGCATGTCGAGTCTCAAAGTTGGGCCAACTTCCACCGGTCCAGACGCGCAGATCGGCAAGTTCCGGTAAAAAACGCCCTATTGGGTCGGTCAGTGTTACCAGCCCTCTTTCCCAAAGCGTCATTAAGGCGACGGACGTTATCGGTTTAGTCATAGAGTAGATTCTAAAAACCGTATCCTCCGCCACTGGCCTTTGCCGCTCTATGTCTGCAAAGCCACTGCTATGAACGTAGCCCAACTGTCCACCACGGACCACGGCCACTATGCTGCCTGGAATCTTGCGCGGCTTGATATATCTGCCGTCGAGGTGCTCACCCACTCGTGCGATGCGCGTTTTGTGCAAACCGGCACTACTCGGATCAGGATTGGAAATGTTCACTGCGTTCCTAAGCTCTAGATGAGAAAAAGTTGTGCGGCCGTTTCTTCGATTGCCGCTGTTAGGAAGTGTATCCTGTTTGACCTCCGTTCTTGACGAGAACAGCCTGTTTTGACTGGAAAGCAACTTGGATTAGAAGTGCCGGTAGAACTACGCCGGGGGAGGCACCGCAACAATCAGGAAAGTTCTGTCGCCTCTGCAGTCAAGATTCTTAACTATTTGGCCCACCACCTTGGACTAAAAGACTTCAGCGCGACGGATATGCTCGATATGGGGTGCGGCGTAAAGTTCACGCAGGCCTTCCTAAATGAGGAGCTTCCGATACGAAAATACGTGGGCGTTGATCTCTACCCGGAAATGATCGACTTTTTGAAGAAGACGGTCATCGATCCGCGCTTTAGCTACTATCACGCAAATTTTCAGAATGAAATGTACAACCCAAATGGCCAGCCCTTGGCGCGTTTCCAGGAGTTACCGTTGGCTGGCACGCAGTTCGACGTGATCACGCTGTTGTCAGTGTTTACCCACCTCGAACCGAAGGACTACGTCAGCATGCTTCGGCTGCTGCGCAAGTATGTAAAACCCGATGGGCGCCTTATCTACTCGCTCTTTATCGATGAGTTTACGGAAGGTGGTTTTGGTCTGATTGACACTTACCAAAAGGTTCTTGAAAAGAATTCTGCCTTAGCGGAAGCGCCAAAAGATCTGAAACGGGTGGTTGCTCCGTTTCGTGATCTCGATCCGAGCCAACCGCTAAAGTGGGCGCTCTACTCGGAAGCACATGCACGGGAGCTGATTGAAGGTACCGGGTGGGAAGTTCTGAGTTTAACGCCACCCCCGGCATCTTGGCTTCAGCATCACTTCTTGCTCAAGCCTTGCTAGTGAGCGACCACCACAAGCCCCAGGATGACCGTCCCCCTTTTGGGAATTATCGGCGCGCTTTGCGCGGATGAAAGAAGAGTTGCCAGTGGTAGAATGCGGCCCACAGGCAGGATCCTATGCGCTCGATGCTGTTGGCAGCGCAAGTAATTACTGAGGGGTAAATGCTGATTAATTTGTCCAAAGCGTATTGCAGAGCCGCTATCGCCGAGTCATCTGCAACACTTCGTTATCGATTTGTTTCCAAGGCTTTCGCTACCGGATTGGCTGCGCTCTTTGTCGCTCGCTCTGCTCTTGCCGCGGATCAGGTTCTCCTTGAAGAAGTTCTCGTGTTTGCCGAGAAGCGAGAGGCGAGTATCAGTGACACCGCTTTGAGCGTTACCGCGGTCGATGGATCTACGCTTTTGAACGCGCAGGGTTTCGACTTCAGTGATCTCAACCGGCTTGCCCCAGGCGTGTTCGCCTCTGGGACTAATGTCGGCGCAGACATCAAAATTCGGGGTGTCGGCACGGAAGCGGGCACGACCGCCATTTCCGGGGTTGCGATTTTCGTTGACGGCGCTATCCAACCCTTTCCGGGCACCGCTTTTACTCCTTTGTACGACATCGATCAGATAGAAATTCTGCGAGGTCCTCAAGGCACATTGTTTGGTAGAGCTGCTCCTGCAGGAACGATCAATATCCGACATCGGATACCCTCGTTGGAAACGCCCGATTTAACGCTCAATGCGGTTGTAGGTACGAACGACACCTCCAACTACCAGCTTGCGGCGGGTACGCCCATCAATGACAGTCTTGGTGTTCGAATCGCCGGGCTATTCGATCGCCGAGATCCAACCGGTGTGCGCCACGTAGTGACCGGTGCAGAAGCGTTAAGCGAAGCTGAAGCGGTAAGAGCGAGTGCTCTGTACCAACCCTGGGACGACTTCACTGTTACCTTCATTACCAGCACGATGAATCTGGACGCGTCCAATCCGCAGCCCCTTGGCGGACCGCAGCAGAGTATTTTCGAGCGCCAGGCGTTCGAAAATTTCGCCTCTGGTGCATCGCAAGAGCTCACCAACTACGTCATGAAATTCGATTGGAAGTTTGACGGATTTAGTCTTCAGAGCACGACGACCTATCAGGAAGCAGGGCTCCTTGAGCGCCGCGACCTAGATGCGAATATTGTTGATGAACAAGCGCAAACGGCAGACGTTGATCTCGACACGATCACCCAAGAATTGCGCATCGTGAATACCGACGCGCGAGTCTGGAACTTTATCGCTGGGGTGTTTTTCTCCGATTCGGATAGTATCGCTTCCCTTGAGACAGACTTGGGTTTTATCAATCAGCAGGTGGTTGATTTACGTCCATCCGTTCCCGGTTTGACCGGCTTAATAGCGGATTCAGATACGATCAGCTCGCAAGAAGAGTTTGCTATTTTCTTCCACAATCGGTTCGACCTAACGGACAAACTCTCCCTAGCGGCCGGCATTCGCTACAACGACATGACCTTTGGTCAATCGGCCCAGGTGTTCCCGGGACTTGAATTGGGTGAACAGATTGTCGAGCTCCCATCCTTTGACCTTATCGAACCGCAGGAGGATCACACGACCGTTTGGTCCGGCGGTCTGAAGCTGCGCTATCACTTGCAGGATAGCCTTATGGTGTACGGATCACTCGATCGGGGGTTCCGACCAGGAGGAGTTAACTTCAATGCGACACCCGCCGTAGCGCTGTTTACCGAGGAGATCAGCAACAGTCTAGAGTTCGGTCTAAAGGGGGAATTCTACGGGGGCGCTTTGCGCTTACTCCTCGCGGTTTACGAGCAGCGCTACGACGATTTCCAAGCTATTTCACGCAATGTGGTGCTCGATGATCCCAATTTCGGCGGTGAGCGGGAGTTAGCCAATATCATTACCAATGCACCGGAGGCTCGGAGCGGAGGATTTGAAGCGGAGCTTACCGGCATCGTACTACCGTGGCTGTTTCGCGCTAGCGTCTCCTACAACGACACAGAGTTCATCGATTTTGAAAACGCGCCCTGCACAATTGATGAGGGTCCAGCTACATGCGATCGAACCGGTGATGCGATAAACGAATTGCCTCTTTGGAGTACTCACCTAACGTTGGAGCGGAGCGTCCCTTGGCGAGGCAATGAGTTCTATATGCGGGGGATAGGTAACTATCGCTCCGGAGCCAGCGCGATAAACGGAGCACCTTTCGACGCCTTTCTTGTGGCCGATTTCTTCATGGGCGTGCGTGACTCAGAAGGCGCTTGGGACCTAGGTTTATGGGTGCGAAATCTCAGCGATGAGGATGGACAGCTGACTCGACTGGAGGGTGATCCCAGCGGATTCTTTACCGGCCAGCTAACGCGCCCAAGACATGCAGGTGTCTCTCTTAATTATCGCTACTAATCTGGATCTCTCTCTGCGGGGTTAGTCTCTTGCCGTATTCCGTTCTGCGCACGGCTGCGCTGCTAGTGCTTGTCCTCGCGATTCCGAGCCTCTGGTCCGTAAGCCAGCTGCAGGTAGACAATCGGCAGGAGAAACTTGTCAATCAGTCGGGCGACGCTGCTCGAATCTATAAGGAGTTCCGCCAGGATTTCGGGGAGGACGCCTTCGTTATCGTCGCCCTCTCCGGGCGTGCCCTGTTCGAAGAGACAACCCTAGAAGACATGCTGCTCCTGGCTGAGTCCTTCGAGGAAATCGATCGGGTGAGCCATGTGGATGGGATACCGATTCTCTATCGAGACCTCTTCGGCGAAGAAGATCCGGAGGCGCTCGCTGAGGAACTAACGAACACATCCTTTTACACAAACCTATTTCTATCGGAGGACGAAGAGGTAGCCGGGTTGATGCTGCGTCTTCGCGAACTGCCCTCCGTAGAGGCACGGAGCGTCTTAGTGAAGGAGCTCGAGACCGTCGCCCTCCAGGCTCAAGAGATGGGCTTTCGTATCGATATGGTCGGACAGCCGGTCTTCTCGATCGCGATAAATCGTCTAACCTCCTATGAAACCTCTCGTACCTTTCCTATAGCGGGCATCGCCGCCCTGATCATTTTGCTAACGCTGCTACGCTGCTGGCGCGCTACCTTCGTGGTCTTGTTGGGAGGTGCTTATACGCTACTGCTGACACTTGCAATGGTGCAGCTCCTAGGCTGGCAACTGAACCTGATTACAACCTCGCTCCCGCTAGTGCTGTTTGTCCTGTCGATTGCCAACGGAATTCACATAGCCAGCCGGTATCAGCGAAGCTTGCTCGAGATTCCCGATCGTCAAGCGGCTATGCAAAAAACCCAAGGTGATCTGGCAAGCTCCTGTGCGCTTTCGTCCCTCACCACCGCTTTGGGCTTTCTGTCCTTGCTGGTTGCCAATCTCGATGGAATCGTACAAATGGGCGTCTATATGTCCCTGGGGATTCTGCTTTCCCTGCTAGTTAACTTTACGCTCAGCGCCTGGTTGCTGATTGTATTCAAGGTCCGTCCCGCAGAGGGGGCCGGTGGTCGCTTGGGGGCTTGGCTTGGACGTCGTGTGGCCTTTGCGATGCGCCATCCAACCAAGCTAGTCGTGTTCTTTTTGTCGCTCGGAGTATTGGGAGTTTGGTCTATTGGGAAGATAGAGAGCTCTGGTGACGGGCTGCAGTTTCTTCCGAAGGGCCATCCGTTGACTGATTCCTATGCGTTTGTGTCTGAGCGGCTGACCGGTTTGACTGCGGTTGAGCTGACGGTCTACGCGCCCGGTGGTTGGACCAACCAAGACTATTGGCTACCGCTTGAAACACTCAATGAGGAGTTAAGCGCTATCCCATCGGTTCGACGTGTTTACAGTCCGTTGACGATACTCAAGAAAACGCATCAATGGTCAATAGGTGGCGACCCGGACGATTACCGCCTTCCGGCTGATCGAGAGACTACCGTGCAGCTGCTGGAACTGCTGGAGGACGACAGCGGGGGTCAGCTTAGTGCTTATGTTAGCGCCGACGACGAGCGTCTTCGCGTATCCGTACTGGCGAATTTGGAAGAGGGAGAAACACCGACAACCTTGATTCGCGATGTGC
>JBCCQO010000176.1:0-7311 GCA_039024595.1 Pseudomonadota bacterium
CGCGGTGATATTAGACTGGGTGATGTAATCGTGGCCATCGACGAAGAAAAAGTCCGCAACCACGACGACTACTTCACCATTATGGAAAAACACAAGCCCGGCGACGCGGTTACCGTTACGTCACGCCTGAACGACGAAGAACGAAATATCCGCATTGTGCTTACCGAATCCCAGTAGCGCCAAAGGGTATTGCCCCTCTGGGTCGGTCCTGGCAAAAGTCCTTAATCCGGCGACAGGCGCGTTTCAAAGTTGCCTTGTCCTGGGCCAGGCCAATGCGAACGAAGTTTTTCGCTGACCGCCCAAAGGCAGCACCGGGGATAACAGACACGCCTTGTTCCTCTAATAAAAGTTCCGCAAAATCCGCGCCATCAAGACCGGTCGCGGTGACATCGCACATAACGAACATACCCGCCTTGGGCGTGATACACCGAAGGGACTCGATTTTACCGAGCCGTCGCAATAGGAAGTCCCGCCGCGCCCGATATTCCAGCCGCATTTCTTCCACGTATACCTGATCGTTTTCCAGAGCAAACGCGCTGGCGTCCTGAATAAACTGTGGACTCCCAAACAGAGTGGCCGTGGCGAAGTTTCCGAGATGTTCGATGAGGGACGGGGGCGCTACAGCCCACCCTATCCGCCAACCACTCATCGCATGAGACTTGGACAAGCCATCCACCATAACGATATTGTCGATATGCTCCGCACTGGCACGCGCTGACGCGTGGCGGCCGTCGTAGCAGAACATCGAATAGACTTCATCGCAGAGAAGCCAGACATTGCGCTCGCGACAAAAGGCGGCGAGGTCCGCTAACTCTTCACTGGGAACGATGCTGCCGGTCGGGTTTCCTGGCGTATTAATGAACACAACGCGGGTCCGCTCGTTAACAGCCTCTTTGATTCGTGCCACATCGAGCGCAAAGTCTTGCTCCGCGTGTAACGGCACTGCCACAACGGCAACGTTGAGCGCACGAACGATTGGTGTATAGCCAATATACATCGGCTCGGGAATGACTATTTCATCGCCAGGATTAAGCACGCACGTAAGCACTGCATGGATCGCGGAGGTCGCGCCGGGGAAGATTGCCACTTCTTCGACTGAACAGGGATGGGGTGATGTTCTTGTCTCGAGATCGGCTACCGCTCGGCGAAGGTTCAGCTCGCCCAAAGCAGGCGAGTAATGGGTACGACCTACGCGCATATGGCTTACGGCGTTGTCAATTATTGGCTCCGGCGTGCGAAAGTCCGGATCACCAACCGAAAGAAGGAGCACATCAGCCCCTTCACGCCGCATTTGCAGCGCCTTTTCATGCACAGCCCAGACGTCGCTGTCGTCTGCCGCGAGACGATCCGTAATGGTCGAAAATGTCTGAGAAAACATACTGGACCACGTCCTAGGAAGGATTTGCGCGAGTATAACGCTGAACTCTAGAAAGTCACTTCGAGTTCAGCGTGTCGCGAGCCAAACAGCGCGGTGTTTGCAGGTCTTTTCCGCGCTCACTGGTAGTATGAGCGGATGACGCTCTACATAAGCCCCGAACTCCTCGCGCTGCTCGTTTTGGTTTTTTACCTGATGGCTATCGCCAGCGCTGTCGAAGCCGTCCTGAAAACGCGTACGGCACAAGGATCGATAGCCTGGGTCGTATCCTTACTCACTCTGCCTTATCTCACCGTTCCCCTTTATCTGGTCTTCGGTCGCAATCGTTTTGAAGGCTACGAGCGCGAACGAAATCAGATTCAAGAGCTCGCTGGAGAGCGACTAAGAGAGGCGCGAAGCGAGCTAGCAGATTTCTCGGCGGGGGATGTTGATGCCGCGTTTTATCGAGCGTTTCACAGGCTAGCTCGCCAACCCACGGTCCGCGGAAATGAAGTGGAACTGCTAGTGGACGGACACGCGACCTTCGACAGCATCGAGCAGGGTATGCGCGCGGCTAGGGAGTCCATTTTGTTTCAGTTTTACATCGTCCGCGATGATGCGCTCGGACGACGACTAGGTGCTGTGTTGATGGAACGTGCGCAGGCGGGGGTAAGCGTCTATTTGCTTTATGACGAGATCGGCTCTGCCGGTTTTGGCCGATCCAGACTGTATGCGGAGTTGCGTGATGCAGGGGCTCATCTAGCAGCGTTCAACACCACTCAAGGACGCCGAAACCGTTTCCAATTGAATTTTCGAAACCATCGGAAGGTTGTCGTCGTCGATAGTCGCATGGCTTGGATCGGTGGTCACAATGTTGGCATTGAGTATCTCGGAGAGAACCCAAAGCGCGGCCCCTGGCGAGATACTCATTTAAGAATACGTGGCCCAGCGGCCCTTGGGGCCGAACTCACCTTCGCAACTGATTGGCTCTGGGCGAAGCGAGAGACGCTGCCCATAACCTGGGACAAACCAAGAGAAGCACCGGGAACGAGCTCGCTGCTAATCTTTCCCTCCGACCCAGCATCAGAATTCGAAGAAGCGGGTCTTATGTATCACCAGGCGATCATTCAGGCACGGGAACGCATATGGATAACCAGCCCCTATTTTGTGCCAGACCGAGGCATCATTGCCGCCCTACAGCTAGCTGCGCTTCGAGGTGTCGACGTAAGAGTACTGATACCTGACAAGCCAGACGGCCCCATCGTTGGAATGGCAAATTGGTCATTCACGCGCGAGTTACTACCGGCAGGTGTAGCGGTGTTTCGCTATGAACCGGCATTTATGCATCAGAAAGTTTTTCTACTTGATCGGGAGCTGGCAGGAGTCGGTACCGCAAACTTTGACAACCGGTCTTTCCGACTCAATTTTGAAATTACCGCCTTGGTCCACGACGCTGCTTTTTGCGACGAGGTAGAGGCGATGTTAACCAAAGACTTCGAACAATCTCGCCGAGTAACCGAGGCCGAGCTATATGACAAATCGATTTGGTTTCGTTTTGCTGCATCCGCGGCACGACTGATGGCGCCCGTACTCTAATCGGTATCCCACTTTCGCTCTTTTAGCTTCTGCTTACTTTTCCTAGCTTTTTATTGCATTGCTGGCCGTGACCCGGTACCAGCGGAGCGGCTTACTCGCTTCGCGGGCGACCAGGCCTTTTGCCTCCAGATCGAGCTGAACCGTCTTAGCCCACCAGCCAGAGGTTTTTCCTTCAGGAAACAGATCACTGCAGAGTTCCTTTTTTACCGTTTCAAGGATCTCCTTCTGCGTAAGCCCCGGAGGTCGGCAGGTTAAGGAGTTCAAAAAAGCCCGTTTCATTTCTCGATATTTGGCCGCGTTCACCCGAGCAGTCTGGCCGGGTGTATTAATGTTCTCAACGGTGATTTTGTTCTCGGAAGTCATTTACTAAAGTGCCTCGGTCGGCGAGTATGAGAGTCCGCATACCGAGAAGACCCAAAGATACCCGGCCTAGTCGGGCCAGGCGCGTGTGTCTAGCTTGAGGTCACTAAAATCGCTCCCCCGTAAAACCGGATCCTTACCCGCAGCAAGTTGCCCATCAAAATCAGCAAGCAAACGAAGTCCGAGCTTCGCCATCCAAACGAGACCAATCAGATTGACGACACCGAGTAATCCCATAGTGAAGTCCGCAAAACTGAACACCGTACCTAAATCCTGAGCCGCGCCCCAAAACACCAAGAGCAAAACCAAAGCTCGGAAGACCGTAAATAAGACCCGATTACCTTCGGAGAAAAAGTTAAGACTGTTCTCCCCGAGGTAATAGTTGTACATGATCGAACTAAAAGCGAAGAGCACCAGTGCAACACTGACAAACTGACCTCCCCAAGAGCCCAAATGTCCAGCAAGAGCCGTTTGCGTAAGCGCTACCCCAGAACCGCTGAGAGATCCTGGGACATAAACATCGGACAGTAGAATAATGAACGCCGTGCAGCTACACATAATAAGTGTGTCAATAAACACACTAAAAGCTTGAACAATGCCTTGCTTGGCCGGGTGCGAAACATAGGCAACAGCGGCGACATTTGGGGCGCTACCCAAGCCTGCTTCGTTACTAAACAGTCCCCGTTTAACGCCTTGCATAAGCGCAGCGCCGATACCGCCACCAACCGCAGACTCCAGCCCAAAAGCACTGCTTAAGATTTGGCTCAGAACCGCAGGTATCTGCGAAATGTTCAAAATGATCACCAGCAGCGCAGCCAACAAGTAGCCAAGCGCCATCAGTGGCACAACATATTCGGCGACAGAGGCTATGCGCTGGATACCACCAAATATCACAAAACCTACCAGCGTCGCCAGGACAATACTGGTCGCAAGCGGAGGCACTCCAAAGGACTCCTGTAGTGATGTGGCCACCACGTAGGATTGGACCGCGTTGAAACCCAAGCCAAAAGTAATCAACAGAAGAATCGAATAGGTTATGGCCAGGCCGCGCTGACCAACACCGCGCGTTAGGTAATAGGCTGGACCGCCTCTGTAAGTGCCGTCGTCTTCAGATTGCTTAAACAGCTGAGCCAGCGAACACTCAAAGAAACTTGTCGCCATGCCCATAAGGCCAATCAACCACATCCAGAAAACCGCGCCAGGGCCCCCTAGGGATATCGCCACGGCGACACCAGCGATATTACCGCCCCCTACCCTACCAGCGACGCTGACGACCAGAGCCTGGAAAGAACTCACATGACCTTCTTCGTGCCGGGTAGAGGCGCGCAATACGGAGAACATGCGACCAAAGTAGCGAAATTGAACGAAGCGTGAGGCGACCGTTAGGTAAACACCGATTCCAATCAACAGTACGATGAGTACCTTGCCCCAAAGAAAATCGCTTAAGACTGCCAACATAGTTTCGGTCCGAGATTAGTCGCGTACACCCATTATGAAAATAATCGCCAGTGCTGGCGGCACGACGTAGCGAATGAGAAAGAACCAGAGTTTGTAGGCCGAACTGCCTAGGGCAACGAACTCATCTCGTGAGTACTCTTTATGCATAAACCAACCGGCGAAGATCGCGATCAACAGCCCCCCTAGCGGCAGCAATATCTGATTGGAAAAGAAATCCATCGTATCGTTGAAATTCCTTTCGCCAAACCGGAATTGATCCAGCACGTTGTAGGAGAGAATACTGAGAACACTCAATACTGCGATCGAGCCAACCACAAGAAGAGCACTTTGCTGACGGCTGATTTCAAAGTGCTCAGAAATCCATGCGTTGACCGACTCCACCAGGCCGACCATCGAGGTAATACCAGCCACGGACAACATCAGAAAAAACAGAATCGCAAAGATCTGGCCACCGGGCATTTGTGCGAATGCGACCGGCAGCGTTTGAAAAATGAGCCCAGCGCCGGCGGCGGGATCAAGACCGTTTTTAAACACAGCGGGAAAGATCACAAGGCCGGCCAGCACCGCTACCGCTGTGTCTGCGATCACGATAATGAATACGGACTGAGCGATAGAAATATTGCGCGGGAGGTAGGACCCAAAGGTCATCATGCCACCCATAGCCACGCCGATCGAAAAGAAAGCTTGCCCGATCGCGGCGAGCACGGTGCCATAGGTTACTTTGCTGAAGTCCGGTGTGAACAACCAGGTGAGCGCCTCACCGAAACCGCCCGCAAAGTAGTTAAAACCGGCTAAGAACAGAAGTAGCGTGAACATGAGCGGCATCATGATGCTGACTGCTCGTTCAATACCACCCTGCACACCCGACCAAATGATGTACCCGGTAATCAGTAAACCGGCAAGAGTCCAGAACAACATTCCCCAGTTGTCGCCAAGAACGGCTCCAAACTGAGCTTCTGCCGCGGTTGCATCGATGCCTGCGAATCCGGTACTGATCGCTTTGTAGAGGTACCAGAGTACCCAACCGACCACAACGGAATACACGATCTCAATGGTGTAGGCCGCAAGTAAGCCCATACCGCCGACTAGACGCCAGTGCACGCTCCGACCACTTTCTCGTGCCACATTCGCCATCGCGATGGGTGGCGCTGCATTGCCGCGCCTGCCGATCATCAACTCGCCCATAAGGATTGGAACGCCGATGAGAAACGCGCAGGCAAGATAGATAAGCACGAAGGCCGCACCGCCGTTCTCACCGGTAACATAGGGAAAACGCCAAATGTTCCCCAAACCGACCGCGAAGCCGACCGAGGCCATCAAGAATGCAAAACGAGAGGTCCAGTTAACGCCCTCAGCGCCCGCTGCAGCCATACTGTTCTTCCTTATTGATTTTGCCGGAGTCTACACAAAAGGCTCCGGACCTTCAGCGCGTTGCAAAGGTTGGCGTGCTTGCGTTCGAGCTAAAGAGGTTGCGTCGCCTCCTTGAGCCAGGCGAAGTCATCTGGACTCAAGAGATCAAGGTCCAGTTCCGAAAGAATCCGTTGGTGGTAGGCGTCAATCCATGCCCGTTCGGATTCGCTTAAAAGGTCGACAACTAGCAAGCGACGGTCGAAAGGAACGAACGTTACCGGATCAAACTCCAGCATCGGTACCTCCTGATCCTCTTTTTCAACCGACTGTACCAGCAGTAAATTCTCACAACGAATACCGAAAGCACCATCTCGGTAGTAACCGGGCTCATTACTGAGGAGCATCCCAGGAGCAAGCGCAGTCGGATTCCACAGCTTTGCGATGCGCTGCGGCCCTTCGTGCACGCTCAGGAAGGAGCCGACGCCGTGACCGGTGCCGTGATCAAAGTCGTAGCCCTCTGCCCATAAAAACTGTCGGGCAAGCGCATCAAGGTGCGTCCCAGTCGTTCCTGGAGGAAATTTGGCTTGAGCAAGCGCGATGTGGCCTTTAAGAACGAGGGTGAACAGGTGCTTTACGTCCTCGCCGACGTCACCAGTGGCGACGGTTCGTGTGATGTCTGTGGTGCCGTCGAGGTATTGGCCACCACTATCGACCAAATAAACACTGTCACGTTCGATAAACGCCTCGTCGTTGTCCAAGTGATTGTAGTGGCACATGGCCGCATTCGCGCCGGCAGCCGAAATAGTGTCAAAGGACGGACCTTGAAACAGGTCTAGCTCGCTGCGCAAGGCACCTAGGCGGTCTGCGAGAAGTGCTTCGCTCAAAGGGGCCGCAGAAGCGTCCCTCAAGTTGCGGTCAAGCCAGGCAAGAAAACGAATGACGGCTAAAGCATCTCGTTTGTGAGCGTTGCGTGTCCCCAAGATTTCCGTCGGGTTCTTACATGCTTTCTGTTCGATGACCGGGTCAGATGCAGCGAGCAGCAAAGCCCCGCCGGCCTCCAGCGTGAGCTGTGACCAAGCGTTTGCCGTCGACGGATCGGCTAGCACCGTTTTGCCATCCCAAGCACTGAGAAACTCCTCGGCCTCGCATGCAGCCACTAAAAACACATCGTCCCCAACGTGAGCAGCAAAGCC
>JBCCQO010000177.1:0-7268 GCA_039024595.1 Pseudomonadota bacterium
GACGCTTATTCACTGCCGATTGAGGTGAACAGCTATCACCAGTATTGCATCCCAGCGACCGGTCTTAGCACCGCTTTTACCCCATTGGGCTTCGATGAAGATGGAAACATTGAAGCTTTTTGTCACAAGGAGAAGCGTATCCTGGGCATCATGTGGCATCCGGAGCGCGAGAAGCCCTATTCACAATTGGACTTTGAATTAATGAAGCGATTCGTAGCATGACGAGGGCAATTATTCTTGCGGCGGGCGAGGGGACGCGTCTGCGTCCGCTCACCAACGACAAGCCAAAGTGTATGGTGGAGCTACTTGGCGTTCCCTTGGTAGAGCGTCAAATTGCGTGCCTAAAGAGCCAGGGTATTCACGATATTCATATCGCGACAGGGTATCGATCAGAGCAAATAGAGGCCCTGGGATATCCGACAACTCGAAACAATCGCTACGACCGCACCAATATGGTGGCGACGCTCTTTACCGCAGTTGATTTTATTGACCGACCCGGGGATCTAATCATTGCCTATGGAGACATAGTCTATGACGTTCGAAACCTTCAACAGATTTTGGCGTGCGATGATGATATCGCTCTCATGGTCGACGAGAAGTGGCGGGATCTCTGGTCTGTACGTATGGATGATCCCTTGGCAGATGCCGAAACATTGCTCCTCGACGATGCGGGTTATGTTACCGAGCTCGGAAAAAAACCGGACGGGTACGAGCAAATACAGGGGCAGTATACGGGCTTGATCAAGATAAGCGCTGACAGGATTAAGGATCTGCTGGCGTTTTACGAATCTCTTGATAGGGACGAGTTGTACGACGGTAAAAAGTTTGACGACATGTACATGACCAGCTTCTTGCAGGCACTCATTGGGGCTGGTTGGCGTGCCAAAGCCGTGCTGGTTAAGAATGGATGGCTTGAGGTTGATTCTGTAGAGGACCTAGCGCGCTACGAAGAGCTCGCTGAACAGAACGAACTTGTAAAATTCTATGCGTCCTGAGGCAAAGGCGCGGAGCTTGCGCGCAGGCATTGGAAACACAGCGGCGTTGAAAACCGCGCAGCTCAAGGATCCTGACTTAAGGCCCTTGGGGGCCTTGGGGGAAGGTGCCTGGCGGTGTTCTCTGGATCGGAGCTATCTTCGCCCACTGTCTAAGAATCAAATCACACTAGCGGAAGGTGACTCCCCTTGACCAACAAATCTGACAGTGTCTTGAGGCGCAGCTTACATAAATTCGCTCTGCTCCCTCCGGACGTCAAAAAGTTTATTCGCCCACTTACACCGAAGCGTGTACGAAATTGGTACGTAACAGCAGCGAGCGATGCGTATCTCCTTTCCTTCCCCAAATGCGGTCGAACCTGGTTTCGCCTCATGTTGGGTAAGGCAATGCAAAGTCATTTCAAGCTCGACGCTAGCGTGGATTTACTGGACGTGGCATTTTTTGCTTCCCTGGACTCTCGTGTTCCACGGGTACACATCAGCCACGACGAAGGACCGCAGAAAAAACGGCCCGATCAGTTGGAAACTGATAAGTCCAAATATCGGGGTACAAACGTTGTTCTACTCGTCCGTGATCCACGCGACGTTCTGGTGTCAAACTTTTTCCAGGAGACAAAGCGAGAAGGTTCTACCCACAAGGATATGTCTTCTTACCTGAGATCTGATGTAGGGAGCATAGATACGCTGCTCGCCTGGTATAACACGTGGGCGGAAAACAAAGATCTACCCTCCCAGTTCAGCTTACTCAGGTACGAAAATCTGCATAAGGACGCTCATAGCGAGCTCCGTTCGACCTTGGCAGTGCTCGGGATGCCGGATGTGGATGACGACGTTATCGATGAGGCGGTACAGTACGCAAGCTTCAAAAATATGCGGAAGCTCGAGGAAAAAGAGTCTTTTCAATCGGACAAGATGCGGGCTGGGGACAAAAACGATCAGGAGTCGTTTAAAACTCGAAAAGGCAAGGTTGGAGGATTCACCGATTATTTGAGTAAGGCCGACATTGACTACGTGGAGCAGAAAATTCAGTCACAGTTGTCAGACTATTACTCGTTTTATAAGTAGCGTGGATAATTGTATAAGTAACTCCAGTCTGCGGAATCTATATCCCATCAGCAGACGCCCCATGCTAGAAGCGCACTTCAATGGCGGTAGGGCCGCAGCTATCGCCTGAAAGCAGCGAAAGTCCTATGACATCCATGTCAACATACTCGTAGGGCGACAGATTAAGGCGCTCCTTGGAGCAACTCGACTTTTGTGGTTTATTTCCACACTTCTGATCTTCGAAGGTCGCGTTATCGACGCAGTACTCGAAGAGATACGAGTCACCGTTTTCTTCTCGGCAGGGCGCCTTCGTCTTTTTTGACTTACCATTCCCTCGGTAAAAACATGCAAACCATTCGCCCCCGGCCTCAAAGGAAAAAACCGCATAGTTTTTTCCAGGCTTTCCCTCCACGACGGGCAGCGTATCGGGAACGAACACGGAACGGGGTTCGGGAAGGGTTGCGCTAAAGTCGACTGAGTAAGGCGGTTCGTAAAACCGTTCCGCGCGAGCAATCCCGTTCGGTCCCGAGGGGTTATCGCCCTGGTCCGACCCCGCGTCGTCGTCCTCCGCAGAGGAGCCAGACTGTGAGTGCTCCGTTTGAATTTCAACGGCCGCCACGGTGGAACTGCAGCTATCACCGGAAAGAATCGATACCGATAAACCCAGGGCACTCACTTGCTCATTCGGCTCTAAATCGACGCCGTTTTTCTTGCACTCGCCTCTCGTTGGGTTGTTACGACAGTTGCCTGATTCGAAACCCACTTTGTCCATGCAGTAGCTGAATTGATAGGAATCTCCGTTTGGCTTATTACCGCACGGCGCCTTTGTCTTACTGAACTTTCCGTTTCCCTGATAAACGCATACAAGGCTTTGGTCGGGGTTCTCCAGTTCCAGGGCCGCGAAATTCTTACCCGGTTGCCCTGAAACAACAGGCAATGACGAAGGAATTGCAATACCTTGAGGCTCGGGGAAAACGGCCTCAAAGTCCTGGGAGTCTTCCGGGCTGTAGTGCAGTCTGGCCTCAACGATTACCGGTTCTCCGATGTCTAAGTCAACGACGCCGCCTTCCGGCTCTGGATTGGAGTCGGATACATCTTCCGGGTTTGGATCTGAGCCGTCGGTTGACCCATTCGCGCTGCAGACCGATTCAACCGCACCGATGTCGGCAAGGCAGGAATCTCTGAGGTTGCCGTAAAAGTCCTGTAAGACTGACGGCAAATCGGGGAAACGACTTGCTACCCCAGCCGCAAGACCGATCAGCTCATCATTGCCCGCATCCACGGCGGCACTAGTTGTTCCGAGCATCCATTCCTGGCCTTCGCTAACGGTCAGCTCGGGATTGCCGATACGGTTGCCCGTCTTGGCGTGTCCTTCCAGTTCATTAAGCTGGCTATCGTTCTTGATTTTCAGGAAGTCGCCCCATCGGACATCCAGGGGTTCTCCTTCATTCCAAAACAGATTGTGATCCAGCTGAACGTCGATGGCATCAGCTTTGTCGTTCACTCTCAGATACTCGTCCATGTCCGTGAACACGTTATTCGCAATCGAGATCTGATAGGTTGCGTTCGCCTTCACGCGGACACCGGTATTTATTCTCGAAAGCGTGTTATGGATAACGTTGACGGCCCCTCCCGTTCGTTCAAAAACAACACCGTTCTTTGCAATGTCATGGAAGACATTTGTGCTAATCAATACCTCTTCGCCTTCTTCTACTCTAATTCCATTGTTGCTTTCAAAAACATCGTTGAAAGCGACAACGACGTCGATGGGCCCGCCATCGGATCCCACTACAATAGATGAACCATCGGATCCACTGCTGAATACGCCACAGTAGGAGTTGTCATCGAAACACCAGGGAACGTTCTTTTTGGCAATCCAATGGTTGTAGATACGATTGTCAGCTACGACGATGTTTCTCGCATACTTCAGGTCAACACCGTTTTCACGATTGCTGTGTATGGTATTTCCAGCGATGTAAACGTAGCGGGGCGGGTTGTCGCTGCATTTGTGGCAAAACTGTACTCCATCGCCCGTGTTGTGGTTGAACTCGCTTTCCAGAATCCAAACGTTGCGTGAACCCCGATCAACGAATATGCCGTGGTTATCGTCCCCGAAATTATGGTGTACGTGACTGGCCCAAAATACGATATTCGAGCCCGCCAGCCTCACTCCTGTACGATCGTCGTTTTCCGTTACCTCAAACTCTCTGATCAGTGCATTGCTCGAGCTTCGACTCTCGCCGACGCGTAAAGGAGTATTCCGTAACATCAACGATTCCAGTACGAAGTGATCACCGGACACCTCGAACCAGGTATCTCTGAATATGACGGGTTTGCCCGCGCTGTCAGGGATTCCTCGCAAGAAAACGGGCCGTGCCTGGGAGCCGCGAAGCCAGATGCTGCGCTTCTTCGCATCGTACTGCGTATCGTCATAGGGCCCTCCGTGGACTTCGATGACTGATCCTGCAGGTACTTCTAGAGGTAAGCGGCACCGGGGGCGTTCGGAGGAACCATTGGAACTGTCGCTGCAGTTAGGAGCCCGGTTATTGACGTAATGCGTATAGGGCCCGTGGCCCGCGTCCAGATACCCCTCGTCGCCCGAGTACTGAAAGTGAGTTGCTGCCAAGTCCAGAGGTGGAGTTGGGACACCTCTTGGTAACGCCGTAACCCCCAGGGACACGGACATCATCCACAAGCACAGTAGGCTCCGGATGGCACGGAGTGGACCTGGCAGGCTCGGGCGGGATGATCGTTCGGAACTGCGGTCAGCTAGTGCAGTGAGACACATGTGGGAACCCAATGAACGCTAGCACCGTGCATCGTACGAGCTATGCCGATGATTCGCGATTTGGCCAGTGACCATGAAGCTGTTTCGGCAGTGCTTTGACCATCCTGCGCCCTTCGATTGCCTCCCTCGACCGCAGAATAGCAGTGGACTTTGGCCGTCGCAAAGCAAGCCAGGGAGTTCGGACGGTCACCCTATCTTTCCGCTGCCGCTCCGCAGGCGTAACCAGGAGTCGTGACGCTCCCGGGTCGGTAGATCGCACAGAGTCCATCGACTCGGTGTGACGCCTGCTGTTGAAGGTCCAGCGTGAAGATCAGTACGGGTGACGATCAAAACCATCGCTTCCGCTCGCGTGGCTTGATCGCAAGGGTCTCGGTCTACTCGTGGCTTGCACCTGAGCCACGGCGGGCGTCTCTGGGCGATTCGTGTGTGGAAGATCCAGCCATAAAGCGACCCACACGCTTTCTCTCGGTGCCGTCCCTCCGCGGATTTTCCGGATCAGGGAAGGCTGCACCACAAGCCGCGTACTGGTCTCCGATGTTCGCCCGCAGAGTGCTGGCGCCGATGGTTGGCAGCGCAGGCCACGCCGTACCCCCATTGTCTGACGCCGTCTGCGGCCGAGTTTGCGCCTCATCAGGATGAAATCGCTGCGCCTACCGAAACTAGGGGCTCACGAGACGCGTTCACGCGTCACCCTACGAGCAGCGTAAACGACATCGAAAAGTGGGGGAGAAAAATCGCTTAAGTTGCGTTGGTCCAGACCGCAAACCAACCGTCTGAGGACACAGCGCCGTTCAGCGAATGTTCCCAGGTTCGCCGAGTCGCAGCCATCGGCCCTTGAACCACTACTTTATGTCTTACCTACTTACCTACTTACCTACTTACCTACTTACCTACTTACCTGCCTACTTCCTGCTCTGGCCCTCGCGGCGATACGCTAAATCGGGGCCAAGCTGAAATCTCCTGGGCACGAGGACCAAAACGAAACATTCGATCCCCATTCTGTCGCATCAACAACAGCGAAAAAATGCAGGCCCCCAACAGCGCAAGCGAGTCTGGTTCTGATACCGAAGTGATATGTGGTGCAAGAGAAGACGCAACGGCAACTCGGTTCAAGGGTCGGCCAGCTTCGAAAATGAACAATGCGTCGATGTCTTCGTACCCGTTACTGAACCAGGAGCTGCCATCAAATATCAATGACGCCGTGTCCGTTGTGGGATCGTACTCAATGATCGAGTCGTCACCAAAGGTCACTCCACCGAGAGTGGCCTTTTTCCTGGTGGAGAGTGCAACGTTCCCGTTCGTCAGAACGTGAACGGCAGAAATGTTCTGGTTACGGCTGAACCGGCCTCCGTCAAGAAACAACGAGACCTGACCGGTGGCAAAATCGTATTCGACTAAATCCTGATCTTCAAATTCAAGTCCGCCAAGGCTGGCTGTGCCGCGTGTGGACAGAACGAGATTCCCATTGTCCAGGAGACTTAGGGCAGATATCTCTTCGTTCCCGGTGAAAAGTTCTTCGCTAAAGTAAAGAGAAGCCGAATCCGTCAAGGGATTGTATTCGACGATGTCGCCGTCTTCGAAGGATAGCCCGCCCAATATCGCATTAGTGCGCGTTGACAATAGTAGATTGCCATTTTCAAGCACCGACACGGCATTTGTATCTTCGTCTTTCTTGTACAGGGATCCATCAAAAAAAAGCGATGCCGTGTTTGTTGCAGGATCAAACAGTATCAGGTCTTCATTATCGAAGGACAGGCCTCCAAGATCCGCGCTTCCTGAAGTGGAAAAAAGTATCAGGCGTGCGTGAACCGGTGATGCACCGACGACTAGCATTCCCGCCAGAAGAATCATGCACAATAAAACCGCCCCAGCCGGAATCCGGCAGGTCTGGTTTATCGAGAGTTCGACTGAGAAAGGAATCGCCGCCATCGTCTATTGCAATTGCCACGTGCGCCCAAAACGCTTAAAAACTGCGTCGCTAAAATCGGTGCCAGCAACCTGTTTATAGGTATTCACGCCAAAGGTGTCGTAGGCTAACTTTGAGACATCTCAGGCGTCCACCAGGGAGCACTTAGGGTGTGACTCAGGCCACTTTTCTGCCTGTTTGAGGCTCCCGGTTTCGCTGCCGAAAGCCCTGCGCATACGGCCTGTTCTCGTTGTATGCGGAAGTTACCGGCCCTTGCAAAGCCTGTCGGGGAAACGCGGAGAGCCTTTTCAATACTGGCAACAGGCGGTGTATCGCATCGTTGCTGTGTGAACGCAAATGACTGCTAAGTGACCCGGTGTGACTCAAATACGAGCATGGATCTTTGTCGCGGCTCAGCTATCCGGTGTTTCCGTTTCAGCTGTCGAAAAACGTGCCTTGCTTTGACTTTTCCCCATGGTTGGAATGACGCAGTGCATAAGTCCACGGCGTCTGAAAATGCATCGCTTGGCGCGACTCC
>JBCCQO010000178.1:0-7192 GCA_039024595.1 Pseudomonadota bacterium
AAAGCCTCTTGAGGTTCGCCAGGGTAAAGGTAAGGGTAACGTGGAGTACTGGGTTGCTCAGATCCAGCCCGGCAAGATGTTGTATGAAGTACAGGGCGTTTCGGAAGAGTTGGCGCGTGAAGCATTTGCTCTCGCTGCGGCGAAGATTCCTGTTGAAACCACGTTTGTGAAAAGGTCGGTGATGTAATGAAGGCTCAAGACTTACGCGAAAAGAGCTTAGATGAGCTCGAAAAAGACCTGCTCACCTTAAGAGAGGACCAATTCAAGTTGCGAGTCCAAAAGGCGACTGGGCAACTTGGGCAAACGCACTTATTGCGCGAGAACCAACGCAACATTGCACGTGTGAAGACCGTGCTACACGAGAAGGCAGGTCAGTAAGCATGGCAGCGGAAAAAAGAACTCGAACCGTCTCAGGACGAGTCGTTAGCGACAAGATGGATAAGACCATCACCGTGTTGGTCGAGCGTCGCGTTCGCCATCCGGTTTATGGAAAGTATTTGACGCGCTCTTCCAAATTGCACGCACACGATGCTGAAAACCAATGTTCGATTGGCGATCTAGTGACTGTGGCCGAGACGAGACCAATTTCCAAAAGCAAAACATGGAATCTGGTCGAGGTTGTAGAGAAGGCGGAAAAGATTGGCGCCACGGACGTAGCAGGTGCTACCGAGGGTGATGCGTAATGATTCAAACACAGTCTTACCTTGAAGTTGCTGACAATAGCGGTGCCCGACGCGTTATGTGTATCAAGGTACTCGGAGGCTCGAAGCGCAGGTACGCACGCGTTGGCGACCTCATCAAGGTTACCGTGAAGGAAGCGATTCCTCGGGGCAAAGTTAAGAAAGGGCAGGTAATGACGGCCGTTGTTGTTCGTACAAAGAAAGGTGTACGACGGCCCGATGGTTCGCTCATCAAGTTCGACGACAACGCTGCTGTTCTTTTAAACAACCAGGAAGCGCCGATCGGTACGCGAATTTTTGGTCCGGTTACCCGTGAGCTGCGGGGCGAAAAGTTCATGAAAATAATTTCGCTCGCTCCGGAAGTGATTTAACGGCCAGGTCCAACGAAAGGTCTAAAAAAGGTCTCAAGCGGTCCGAGAACAAGCCAGATTCCGCTAGCGCGGAGCAGTTTTTTTCGGACATGGGAAGTAAAAATGGAAAAAATTAAACGCGATGATGAAGTGGTTGTGCTTGCCGGCAAGGATAAAGGTAAGCGCGGCAAGGTGCGCCAAGTTCTTGATCAGGATCGGGTCGTTGTTTCCGGTATCAATATGATCAAGAAGCACACACGCCCTAATCCGCAGGCGGGTATTCAAGGTGGGATTGTTGAAAAAGAAGCCCCAATTCAAAAATCCAATATTGCGATTTTTAACCCGGAGACCAGCAAAGCGGATCGCATCGGTTTTCGCTTGGAAGACGGCAAGAAGGTCCGCTTCTTCAAGTCCAACGGCGCGGCAGTAGACGCTTAAAGAACAGGTATTGGTAGATGGCAACGCTAAGAGACAGATACCAGAGCGAGATTGCGCCCAAGCTGAAAGAAGAGCTTGGACTTGGTAACGTAATGGAAGTACCTCGTATCACCAAGATCACTCTAAATATGGGTGTAGGTGAAGCGGTGGGCGATAAGAAGGTAATGGAAAATGCACTCGCGGACATGACCAAGATTGCAGGTCAGAAGCCGGTAGTCACTGTGGCTCGTAAGTCGATTGCAGGCTTCAAAATTCGCGACGGCTGGCCGATCGGTTGCAAGGTTACGTTGCGGCGTGAGCGAATGTATGAGTTCCTCGAGCGCTTGATCAGCATCGCCATTCCGAGGATTCGTGATTTCCGCGGCATTAACGCCAAATCCTTTGATGGGCGCGGCAACTTTGCCATGGGTGTAACGGAGCAGATCATCTTCCCGGAGATCAACTACGACGAAGTAGATGCGCTTCGTGGCATGGATATCACGATTACTACTAGCGCGCGCAACGACGATGAGGGTCGAGCTCTCCTGCGTGCATTTAACTTTCCGCTGAAGGGATAGAGGCGCTATGGCCAAGAAGTCAATGATCGCGCGTGAAGCGAAGCGCAGCCGCACCGTAGCGCGCTACGCGAAAAAGAGAGCTGAAATTAAGGCGATTTTGAGCAGCTCGTCCGCGACCGAAGATGAAAAGTGGGCTGCCCGTGTAGAGCTTCAAAAGCTGCCACGAAACGCCAGTCCCGTGCGGCAACAGCGCCGTTGCCAAGTGACCGGACGTCCTCACGCTGTCTACCGCAAGTTTGGACTGTGTCGAAACAAACTACGCGAGGCGGCTATGCGCGGTGACGTGCCAGGTCTCGTTAAGGCTAGCTGGTAATCAGCCGAGTTCGCCCACAGGGCGGGAATAGGGAAAAGCTCTAGTAGGCTGAGAAGCTGGGAGTAAAAGTTTTATGAGTATGCAAGATCCTTTGTCCGACATGCTGACGCGAATTCGCAACGCGCAGATGTCAGGCAAAACACAAGTAGAGATGCCGGGTTCAAAACTTAAGGCCGCCGTTGCCAAAGTGCTGGCAGACGAGGGTTATATTGCTGGCTTTGAGGCGCGCGTTGAGGGTGTAAAGCCACGCTTGGCGCTTGAGCTTAAGTACTTCCAGGGAAAGCCTGTTATTGCGGAAATCGATCGTGCGAGTAAGCCTAGCTTGCGACGCTACTCTGGGAAAGACGATCTGCCGAGTGTTCGTGGTGGCCTTGGGATCGCGATTATTTCCACTTCGCAAGGCGTTATGACGGATCGTGCGGCACGTGCTGCAGGCGTCGGTGGCGAGGTGCTGTGTACGGTCTTCTAAGGACTGTCACGCGGCTGAATTGAATATTACGAGGTAGTTAAGAGCATGTCTCGAGTTGCTAATAACCCAGTCGCCCTACCTTCGGGCGTGGAGCTTAAGGTCGCGGACGGTGAGCTTAGCGTGAAGGGAGCGAAAGGTGCGCTCACCCTGTCGTTATATGCGGGTGTAGACGTAAAGAGTGAAGACGGCAAAGTCACTTTCGCTTACTCGGACGAAACGGCGAAGGCAATGGCAGGAACCACCCGATCGCTTGTTAATAACATGGTCAAAGGTGTGTCTGAGGGTTTTGAAAAGAAGCTGGTGCTCAATGGCGTTGGCTACCGGGCAAAAGCCAGCGGCAAAACCGTGAATCTTACGATCGGTCTGTCTCATCCGGTCGACTATGAGCTCCCGGAAGGATTGAGTGCCGAGACGCCAAGTCAGACAGAAATTGTTATCAAAGGCGTCGACAAGCAAGCCGTCGGGCAGGCTGCGGCGGAGATTCGCAGCTTCCGTCCACCAGAGCCTTACAAAGGGAAAGGTATTCGCTACGCGGATGAGTACGTACGCCGTAAGGAAGCGAAGAAGAAATAAAGCGACTTGCAAACGCAGCAAGTTTGCAAAGACGTAAGAGCGGTTATTGAGAGAGCACAGTCAGAATGAGTGTAAAAAACGATTCAAGGCTCCGACGAGCGCGTAAGTCCCGTCAACGTATGCGTACGCAGGGCGTCAACCGCTTGAGTGTGCATCGAACTCCACGCCATATCTATGCGCAGGTGTTCGCTGCGGCTGGAGATACAGTACTCGCAAGCGCTTCTACTTTGGATGGAAGTCTGCGCAGTGGTGCGACAGGCAATATGGAAGCGGCGGCGGCGGTTGGAAAGCTTGTCGCAGAGCGAGCGAAAGATGTGGGTGTCAGCAAAGTTGCTTTCGACCGCAGCGGTTACAAGTACCACGGTCGAGTAAAAGCGCTGGCAGACGCAGCGCGTGAAGGCGGACTGGAATTCTAGGAACAGCACATGGCGTTTAACGATCAAAAGCAGCAGGACGGCGACCTTCAAGAGAAGCTGGTCCAGGTAAACCGGGTCGCGAAAGTGGTCAAAGGTGGCCGTATTTTTGGCTTCACCGCCCTCACTGTGGTGGGAGATGGAAATGGTCGAGTCGGCTTTGGACGCGGTAAAGCGCGCGAGGTGCCTGTTGCCATCCAAAAAGCAATGGAATCTGCTCGACGCAATATGATCAATGTCGATCTCGATAACGGCACATTGCAATACCCTATTAAGGCCCGTCATGGCGCGTCAAAGGTATATATGCAGCCCGCATCCGAAGGTACGGGAGTCATTGCTGGGGGCGCGATGCGAGCTGTTTTGGAATTGGCGGGCGTTCACAACGTATTGGCTAAGTGCTATGGCTCGACCAACCCAGTGAACGTAGTACGCGCCACTTTCAACGGTTTACGAGATATGGCGTCCCCGGACAGCGTAGCTGCTAAGCGCGGCAAAACCGTTGAAGAGATCTACGGCTAGATCGAGCTCCAGCGAAGCGAGATGGTAATAGAAATGGCAGATACAAAAAGCACTGCGACGGTTGGGACCGTAAAGGTTACTCAAATCAAGAGTACTAACGGGCGTTTGCAAAACCATAAGGCCTGCATCGCGGGTTTGGGTCTACGACGAATTGGGCACACCGTTGAGGTGGAAGATACACCCTCGGTACGGGGCATGATCAACAAGGTCAGCTACCTAGTGCGAGTGGAGGAGCAGGCATGAGCGACACCATGCGATTAAACAGCTTGAGTCCGGCACCGGGCTCTCGTCGTTCAGCGAAACGAGTTGGGCGCGGTATCGGTAGTGGCTACGGGAAGACTGCCGGGCGAGGCCACAAGGGGCAAAAGGCTCGTTCTGGAGGTAAAGTCGCTCCTGGATTCGAGGGTGGTCAAATGCCCCTCCAGAAGCGCCTACCTAAATATGGCTTCACATCGCGAATCGCGCGAACCACGGCGCAAATTCGACTCAACGAATTGGCAAAGGTCACGGGAGATATCGCAGATCTGCAGGCTCTAAAAGAAGCAGACCTGGTCCGGGACGACGTTCAGCGAGTTCGTGTTTTCCTTTCTGGTGAGCTTAATCGGGCGCTTACGGTTAAGGGCCTTGCATTGAGTAAGGGCGCGCGTGAGGCGATCGAGAAGGCCGGCGGCACGATTGAAGATTAGCCCTCGATGCGATAGCTCGCGAGTCAGTACGCAGTGTTAGAACGCAGTAAGACATAGGCTGCTAAACAGAATCTTCGCAATAGCTTCATTACAGTAACTTTGACAGAAACTTTGAGGTTTTGTAGGCAAAATGGCTGAGCCAGGATCAGCAAATTTATCTGGAAACAAAGCAGGACTAGGCGAGCTATTTGCTCGCCTTCGTTTTGTATTGCTCGCGATTATTGTCTACCGCATTGGCACACATATCCCCGTACCGGGTATCGATCCCAATCAGCTAGCTGCACTGTTTAACCAGAATCAGGGAACGATCCTGGGATTGGCAAACATGTTTTCTGGCGGCGCCTTGGAGCGCATGAGTATTCTCGCACTCGGCATCATGCCCTACATATCTGCGTCGATCATTATGCAGCTTATGTCGGCGGTAACGCCGCAGTTAGAGCAGTTGAAAAAAGAGGGTGAGGCCGGACGCCGTAAGATCAGCCAGTACACACGCTATCTAACCGTCGCCCTTGCTATCGTCCAAGCTACTGGCATGACCGTGGGTATGGCCAACCAGGGCATGAGCTACAACACTGGTCTCCTTTTCTTCGTAATCGCCATTACCTCACTGGTCACCGGTGCCGTCTTTATGATGTGGCTGGGTGAGCAAATCACGGAAAAGGGTGTCGGTAATGGCATCTCCCTGCTCATTTTCGCAGGTATCGTTGCCGGTCTCCCTGCCGCGATAGGTCAATCTCTAGAGCAGGCTCGCCAGGGAGAGATCAATATTCTGGTGTTGCTGATGATTCTGGCGCTCGCGATCGCCGTCATTTACATGATCGTGTTTATCGAGCGGGGCCAGCGGCGGATTACGGTAAATTACGCAAAGCGCCAACAAGGGAGGAAGATGTATCAGGCTCAAAGCTCCCATCTTCCACTCAAAGTGAACATGGCTGGTGTGATCCCAGCAATTTTTGCCAGCAGTATTTTGCTGTTCCCAGCGTCGATCGCTCAGTGGTTCGGCTCTTCCGGCTCCGCTGACTGGCTTCAGGATCTCGCCGTGGCGATTGGTCCCGGTCAGCCATTGAATATCTTGTTGTTCACGATTTTTATTGTGTTCTTCTGCTTTTTCTATACCGCTCTGATGTTCAACCCGCAGGAAGTGGCGGATAACCTAAAGCGTTCCGGTGCTTTTGTACCGGGCATTCGACCTGGCCAGCAGACCGCGAACTATATCGACGGTGTGTTGACGCGGTTAACGGTATTTGGCTCCGCTTACATCGCTTTGGTGTGCTTATTGCCGCAGTTTCTCGTTGTGACCTGGAATGTCCCGTTTTATCTGGGCGGAACGTCGTTGTTGATCGTCGTCGTAGTCGTTATGGATTTCATGGCGCAAGTGCAGAGTCACATGATGTCTCATCAGTACGATTCCGTGATGAAAAAAGCGAACCTTAAGAACTACGGATCCGCCGGTCGAATTCGTTAGGAAGACTGGAGAAAAAGGTCGTCTTTAGGCAGACAATAACTCGATTTTTTGGCATTGCGTTGGCTAGTTGAAATCGTTAAAATCGCGCGCCCGAAAAATGGGTCTAGCGCCGTATATTTTCACCAAGGTTCGCCAGCAACGAAGAGCCATGAGTAAGCAATTTAGAGTGGGCCAGCTTGGGAATTGCCAGCTTGGGATTGACCAGAGGACTGGCCGACAAAGTTAGGTTAGGCCGATATGAGACTAGCGTTAGGCCATATCGAAGCAAACATTTAGGTAAATAGTTGAACAGGTGCTCAGATATTCAGCGCCTATCGTATCGGAGTTAATTAAATGGCTCGTATAGCCGGCGTCAACATACCGGACAATAAACATGCGGTAATTTCACTGACTTACATTTATGGAGTCGGTAAGACACAAGCTAAGAGCCTCTGCGCTGCATGCGGCGTTGAGGAAAGCATTCGCGTCGGCGAATTAGACGAGTCGCAGCTCGATGCACTCCGTTCTAAGGTCAGTGAGATGACCGTAGAAGGTGACTTGCGTCGAGAAGTATCCATGAATATCAAGCGATTAATGGACTTGGGCTGCAATCGGGGCCTGCGTCATCGACGCAACCTCCCGTTGCGCGGGCAACGTACCAAGACAAATGCACGAACTCGAAAGGGTCCGCGCAAGCCGATTCGAAAGTAAGCCCTTGGCGCGATAGAAAGCCCTTAGCGCGATAGAAAG
>JBCCQO010000179.1:0-7186 GCA_039024595.1 Pseudomonadota bacterium
CTGCGTCAGTTCGTGACCGCCCGTAGTCTCGGCGGAAAGCTGCTCAGGAATACTCATGACAATCAGTATACAACCTGAATGTGTCATCCGGTTTACCGGACGGACGTCGCTTTTTCGAGACGATTTGCGCCTTTATTCGGGAGAGAGATCAGGGTGTACGCGGCGAAAGGTGAGGTTTACGCGCGCCTCACAAGGCCGCTTTGTTTTGGGTATTTCATGCTTCCAATAACGCTGCGTCGATCCACGCATGAGCAACAAGCTGCCCGGTTCGAGAGCGATTTTTATTGGCGCAAGCTCTGCCCGATACTTGTGCTTGAGACGAAAAAAACGAGTCTCCCCAAAGCTTAAAGACGCTATGAGCGGCTCCGGACCCAGCTCCGGTTCATCGTCGGAGTGGAGCCCCATGCCATCACTACCATCGCGGTAGAGATTCGCGAGCACACTATTGAAATCACCGCCGCAAAAACGCGTAAGTTCATCACGAAGCTGACGAAGAACTGGAGACCAGGGGCGAGGCTCGTAGCGCGTACCGGAGTAGGCGTAGCTTGCATCTTCATCGCCGTACCAGGCAAACAAGCGCGGTTGCTTATAGGTCTTGCCAAACAAAGACACGAAGCCTTCCTGCCACGCCAGTTGCTGCTCTAATAGGGAAAACAGCTCTTGTGCCCGTTCGCTCCACGGAGATCTGGGGTAGAAAAGCACATCTCCGTCTACCGGGCAGATTTGTTCTGCTTGGTCGTCGGTTCCGTGAGCAGAGAACAGATCGGGCACGGAGTCTGCAGCGACTAGGCGGCCTGCTCCAAAGACTCACTTGAGCCTTCCGCGGCGCACTTAAGCGATTCGTAGCGTAGCGCCTCTTCGTCGAAATTCATCTCGGAAAACTGCTTTCGCTCCAGCAAGAAGCGCTGTGAGTTTATCCAAGGATCACGGTCGCCCTGCTTGGGAAAACGATGCATGACCCGACGCATATAACCGGCTGAAAAGTCATCGATGTAAGGCCGAGGTTCCATCTCGTCGAGAGAGTCTTCAAGGGTGGGTGTAACGACCGCGACGCCTTTGTCTTGCATGTGGTTCAGCAGATCACAGAGCCAGCTAGCACATAAATCTGCGCGGAGGGTCCAAGACGCATTGATATAACCGAACACCGCGAGCAGATTTGGAAGCCCGCTAAACATCATCCCACGGTAGGCCCAACTGGCTGGGACATCGAAAGGCTCACCGTCGACCGCTATTTGCACGCCGCCCAAAATCTCCATTTCCAAGCCGGTTGCGGAAACGATAATGTCCGCATCGAGCTGCTCGCCGGATTTAAGACGAATCCCGCGAGGTAAGATTTCCTCGATTTCAGCCGTCACAATCCGGCCTTTGCCTTCCCTGATTGCCTCAAAGAGATCGTCGTCAGGCACCAAACACATGCGCTGATCCCAGGGATCATAGCTGGGCGTGAAGTGCTCCATCTGCGACTCGGCAGCCGTTCCTAAAGATCGGCGCAGACCTTTAAATAGCATCTCACGCACTTTTTCCGGCGTTCGTCTCGATCTTCGATAGAGCCAATGCTGGAACATGGTGTTCTTGAAGCGGGTCAGCGCGTAGGCCCAGCTTGAAGGCAGTATGGTTCGCAGCAAGTTAGCCAGCCAATCCGATGAAGGGCGCGACACCATCCAGGTGGGCGAACGCTGGAGCATCACCGTGTCCGCCGCCTTCTCTGCCAAGGCGGGCAGCAGCGTAACGGCGGTCGCTCCAGATCCAATAATGACGACTTTCTTATCGCTGTAATCGAGATCCTCAGGCCAGTGCTGCGGGTGGATAAATTCGCCCGTGAATTGCTCTCGCCCGGGGAAATCAGGCTGATAGCCATGATCGTACTTGTAATACCCGGCACAGGACATGAGAAAGCGAGTGCGAAGCTCGCGAGGCGTTTCGTCGGCCCCTACCAGAATATTCAACACCCAGCACTGAGCGTCGCTATCCCAATTCGCATCCTTGACGTGTTGCTCATACTCGATCAGAGAGTCGATCCCATGTTCCGTCGCGGTTTCGCGAACATACTTAAGAATCGACGGACCATCGGCAATCGCCTTGCCCTCTTCCCAGGGCTTGAAGTTGTAGCCAAGGGTATACATGTCGCTGTCAGAGCGAATGCCGGGATAGCGAAATAGATCCCAGGTACCGCCGCTCGCCGCGCGGCGCTCAAGTACCACAAAGCTACGGTCCGGGCAGTTACGCTTCAGATGGCAGGCGGTACCGATACCGGAGAGGCCTGCCCCTACAATTACAACGTCTAGTATTTCGCTCACTGTTTTTATCCTTATCGCGGAAGCGTTTGCTCTGAAGCGGTTGATTTACAGCGAAGCCTATTGTGCGCTACGCCCCTTACTAGAGGCGATACGCAAGCGCAGCGCATTTAGCTTAATGAATCCTTCTGCATCACCTTGGTTGTAAGCGCCGGAATCATCCTCAAAAGTAGCAATACTCTCATCAAATAAACTGTCGGCGGAGCGACGGCCCACGACGCTGACGCCGCCTTTATATAGCTTTAATCGCACCAACCCATTCACTTTTGCTTGAGATTGGTCGATTGCGGCCTGGAGCATCAGACGTTCTGGCGACCACCAGTAACCGTTGTAGATGGTTTTCGCATAACGTGGCATCAGTTCATCTTTGAGGTGTGCGACTTCCCGATCTAAGGTCAACGATTCAATGGCTCGGTGCGCGCGCAGCATTATGGTGCCACCAGGCGTCTCGTAGCAGCCTCGCGACTTCATACCTACGTAGCGATTTTCAACGATGTCGTCACGTCCAATACCGTGCTTTCCACCAAGCTCATTAAGTTTGGCCAAGAGTTCTCCCGGCGAGAGCTCGACTCCATCAATCGCCACCGGATCGCCCTTGCGATACTCGATTTCTATGTATTGAGCCTGATCAGGCGCCTCTTCTGGACTGACGGTCCAGCGCCACATCGACTCCTCCGCTTCCGCCCAGGGATCCTCGAGAAGGTCCCCCTCGTAGGAGATATGCAACAGATTCGCATCCATGGAGTAGGGAGACTTTTTCCCTGCGGCGGCAAAATCGACAGGAATACTGTTTGCCTGGCAATAGGCCATTAAGGTCTCGCGAGAAGAGAGATCCCACTCCCGCCAGGGTGCGATCACCTGGACTCCTGGCTTGAGCGCATAGGCGCCCAATTCGAAGCGAACCTGGTCATTGCCCTTGCCCGTGGCGCCGTGGGAGATCGCATCTGCTCCCGTCTTTTCAGCAATTTCAATAAGCCGTTTGGCGATCAAAGGTCGGGCAATCGATGTGCCGAGAAGATACTCACCTTCGTAGACCGTGTTGGCCCGAAACATAGGAAACACGAAGTCGCGGGCGAACTCCTCCCGTAAATCCTCGATAAAAATCTCTTTAACACCAAGCGCCTGCGCTTTGGCGCGGGCAGGCTCAACCTCCTCGCCCTGACCAATGTCAGCGGTAAATGTGACCACTTCGCACTGGTATGTCTCCTGTAGCCAGCGCACAATCACGCTAGTGTCTAACCCGCCGGAATAAGCGAGTACTACTTTCTTAACCTCAGGCATGCCGATCCCCGGCCCCGTAGCAATGAAACAAGGCGAGCAAGTCTACCGATGTCTTAACAAGATGTCGTTGTCGAAAGCCCCGCTGGGAGTGGCAATTTTCGACCTGAGGTTGACGCAAAATCGGTCGAACTGCCGATAAGGCTGCGCATGAGTATTTGGTGAGCAAATGGCCTTTGCGGTAGCATCGCCAACCTTAAGCAGGGACCTCAGCATTTTGCAGACTCTTACTCTTCGTCGCCCCGACGACTGGCATAGCCATCTCCGGGATGGAGACGTTCTCAACGACACCTGTAAGGACATGGCACGCTACATGGGGCGTGTCATTGTGATGCCAAATCTCGTACCGCCGGTTACAACGACGCGCCTAGCTGCGGAATACCGACAGCGAATCCTTCGCGCAATGATGGATAGACCGCGTCAGTTCCATCCGCTTATGACTCTTTACCTGACCGATCAGACCAGTGAACAGGATATTCGCGACGCGGCGGCGATCGATTGGTTGGCCGCCGTCAAATTGTATCCCGCAGGCGCCACTACCAATTCAGCCTCCGGCGTGAACTCGCTGGAAGCCTTGTACCCGGTGCTGGCGGTTATGGAAGAGGTCGATCTTCCACTGTTAGTCCACGGGGAGGTCACTGACAGTGACATTGACATCTTTGATCGGGAGGCAGTGTTTATAGAACGTCACCTGGTACCCATCACGGAACGTTTCCCCAGCTTACGTTTGGTGATGGAGCACATCACCACAGAGCAAGCGGCACAGTTTGTCGCAAGCAAAGGCGCGAACGTGGGCGCGACAATCACGCCCCAGCACCTTCTTCTCAACCGAAACGACATGCTGGTGGGAGGCATAAGGCCGCACTACTACTGCTTGCCTATTCTTAAGCGACGGACGCACCAGGAAGCACTGCGAAACGCGGCGACCGGTAGTGACCGCAGCTTCTTCCTCGGCACGGACTCCGCACCCCATGAGCAAGGGGCGAAGGAAAGCGCCTGCGGATGCGCGGGGGTGTACTCCGCGCACGCGTCTCTAGAGCTGTACGCTGAGGTGTTCGATGAAATGGGCGCACTTGAGAGACTTGAGGACTTCGCCTCTGTTCGCGGCCCGGAGTTTTACAAGCGAGAGCCCAATGCAGACACGCTCTGTCTGCGCAAGGTCGACTGGGACGTTCCGGAACGAATGCCCTTTGGCACCAATGTTGTCGTGCCCTTTCGCGCGGGATCTGCTGTCCACTGGCAGGTCCTAGACGCAGACGGCGCTCGCTAAGGTGCAGATGAAAGATCGATTTCGGGGCTTTCTGCCAGTCGTAGTGGACGTAGAGACCGGCGGTTTCAACGCGGCCACAGACGCGGTACTGGAGATCGGAGCGAGTCTAGTGCGCTTTGATGAGCAGGGCTTGCTGCAAGTACACCGGACCCACAGCTTTAACGTGGCCCCTTTTGAGAATGCGAATATCGAGAGTTCTGCCCTAGAGTTTACGGGGATAGATCCGTACCACCCGTTTCGCGAAGCGGTTTCCGAGAAAGACGCGCTCGGCGAGCTGTTCCGGATTGTGCGCAAAGAGATTCGAGAGCAGGACTGCAATCGCGCCATTATCGTTGCCCACAATGCTCACTTTGACGCGGGTTTTATTAATGCTGCAGTGGAACGCTGCGAAATAAAGCGCAACCCTTTCCACCCGTTCAGCTACTTTGATACGGCAACGCTTGCCGGTCTCGCCTACGGACAAACCGTCCTTGCCAAAAGCTGTCACGAAGCGGGTATCCCTTTCGATAACAGCCAGGCACACAGCGCCGCCTATGATACGCAGCGTACTGCGGAACTGTTTTGCGGCATCGTCAATCGCTGGAAAATGGTCGGTGGTTTGAAGGGCCTCGGTGAGGCTGGCTCGGAGGAGTGTCTTGGTGAAAACAAGCAGGCTAGCGAGCTATAAACCGACGACTCGATCGAGAAGCAAGCGCTTAAATAACTGCGGTCTTACTCCTCGCCGCTGAGTGCATTCAAAACGATATCAAGCTCCCGCATCAGCTCTTCGACGCTGTCGATTGCAAGTAGCTCAAGCTTCAAGTTCTCATCCAAAGGCAGCAGCTGGACAAGACTCAACCCAACCTGCCAAGCATCTTCAAAATCGGCGGGCAAACCGATTCGTTGCACGTGCGGATGAGCCTCTAAACCCGCTAAGACCGTTCGCATAGGCTCCCAACTATCGATCATTGGCGCCGGTGCGTGGTCTGGAAGAAACTCAATAGTTGCTTTGAGCAATCCGTTGCTTTCTCGCCAGCAGTCTAGGGGCTTAAATCGCCTGCTGCCCTCAACAGTGATACCTAGCAAACCATTATCCAACTGATCCCAATCCACGATCTTAGCAATCGCACCTATTGACGCCAGGGTCGGAAGGTCGTCGGAGGAGACCTCGGCGCCACGCAGGATGCGCACGATCCCAAAACCGTCTCCTGAACGCATCGAAGACTTCACCAAATCCAGGTAGCGCTGCTCAAAAATTTGCAAAGGCATGCGCCCGAACGGCAGCAGCGTCGCCGAAAGAGGAAAAAGCGCTATCTCGCTCATGCGGATGGGCCTAAGGGCTTGAACAAGAGGATCAGACGCGGCAGCAGCAGGAGAGCACCAATCACTGCTGCGGCCATCGCAATCAAGGTCAACACGCCAAAGTAGAGGCTTGGGTTGAAGTTGGACAGCGTGAGAGTGCTAAACCCAATCACCAAGGTCAGGGTCGTGTAGTACAGCGCGCGACCAATACTGCCGTGACAGCGATACATCGTCGCCAGATAATTCCGATCAATGGGGAACTCCCGCTTGAAGCGGTGCACGTAGTGAATACAGTTATCGACGCCAATGCCGACTACGATGGCCGCTATGGTGATCGTCATTATGTCCAGCGGAATACCAAGCAATCCCATAATTCCTAGAACCAAGCCAGCCGCCAGTATATTCGGTGCCAGAGCAATTAAGGCCAGTGAGAAGGACCGAAACAGTATCCAAAACATCAACAAAATTACGCCAAACACGGCGCCCAAGGTCTGAATCTGCGAAGCATAAAGGCTTTGGAGCACGTTGTTATACATAACAAGCATTCCGGTAAAGCGTATTTGCTCTTGCTCCAGGCCTACGTCTTCACGCAGACGTTCGTTGAGATCACGAAGAAACGCGGCTCGCTGCAGATCCCGACTCGTTTCCTTCACCCGCACGGTAATTCGCGCTTCGTCGTTGCTGGCGTTGTAGTAGGGATCTACAAGCAATCCACTGATGTCGGCAGGGAGCGCATTCTTCGCCAGCGCAAGTTCGACACTGCCAATATCATCTCCGAGTAGCTGACGAAAGAGCTCAAATGTCGTCGACAGAGACTGCACTTTTCCGGTTTCGTTGTAGGACTCGACGGTGTCTTGAACGAGGTCGATAGTACGTAAGCCTTCAAAGCTGAACCAAAAACCTGGGTCAGAGCTTTGGGAAGCCGTAGCTGTCGCATCGGCAAATGCATCATCAGCAAACGCAGCGTCGCCGTCGCTCGCACCAAAGTCATCAGCTGCGAATGGATCGTCAGCAAAATCATCCTGCTCTGCAAAGGCGTCGGCTTCGCCGAAAGACTCGCCGA
>JBCCQO010000180.1:0-7166 GCA_039024595.1 Pseudomonadota bacterium
CGATCTGGCGAAACCGGGTGCCGATCTGTACTTCTCTACGATCAACCGGAACCCTAAATCGTTTTTGTTTGCGATTGTTGGCGCGGAACGAATCTTGCGGCTGCTCCCTGCTGGAACGCACGAGTACGAGATGCTGATCCGACCTTCCGAGCTGGGTAGCTGGTTGCGTGCCGCGGGGCTACGGATGGAGCGGATGACGGGGCTAAGCTACAACCCGATCAGCAAAAGATATCGCCTTAGCGAAGATGACGTCTCTGTTAACTACATGGTACACGCGACTAAACTGTGAGCCAGTCACGGTCTGCCTACGAAGCCGTTCTCTTTGATCTGGATGGAACTCTTGTCGATACCGCCGGCGATTTCATTCCTGCGGTACAACGCTTGCGCTTAGAAGCCGGGGCTTCACCAATGGCCCCGGAACGGATTACGCGCAGTGTCTCGAACGGTTCCCGAGCGCTGGTCACGCTGGCTCTAGGATTGGGCGAAGGCGATGCGGATTTCGAAATGCAACGGCAGCGCCTACTCGAGTTTTACTCCGAGGTCCTTGGTCAATATGCGGAACCATACCCAGGCATTCGCAAGCTGCTCACGCGCTTGGAGCAAGACAATCTGGCATGGGGAATCGTTACTAACAAACCGCGAACCTATGCAAAACCGCTGCTTGAGACTTTAAACCTTCAACCCCAATCGCTTGTTTGCCCGGATGATGTGCGTCGATCAAAACCGGATCCAGAATCGCTTTTTCTCGCGTGCAAAGAACTGAACTGCGATCCAGACAAGACCATTTATATTGGCGACCATCTACGTGACATCGAAGCGGGTCAAGCGGCCAACATGTACACGGTAGCCGCCGCCTACGGCTACATCGAGGAGGGAGATGATGCGGTCCTATGGGGTGCAGACCTCATCGCTGAAAGCAGTGAGCAACTCGCTTCACTCATCCTCAACATAACGACATCTGCCTAGCATTCGGTCGAAGTGCAAATTGAATTGATGGACTAATAGCTTGTTCGCGAAGGCTTCTAGTTCGAGAGAAAAATAATGGCGATTAGCTCAGTGATTCCAACAGAGTACCAACCTGCCGAGGACGCACTCGTCGGCAAAACAATATTGGTCACAGGCGCGAGCGACGGCATCGGTCGAGCGGCCGCGCTGCGTTTCGCTAAACTCGGAGCGGCGGTAGCGCTGCTAGGGCGTGACGTGGCAAAGCTCGAGTCCGTCTACGATGACATTGAAAGCCTGCAACGAGCGCAACCAGCAGCGCTGCCATTCGACTTAGCACGCACAGACGAAGACGCCTATCAGGAACTCGCGGCTTTGCTCGACCAGCACTTTGATGGACTTGATGGCTTGCTTCTCAACGCGAGCCTGCTTGGCGATCGCAAACCTCTCGCCCAGTATTCCTGGGATCAGTGGCAACAACTCATGCAGGTAAACGTGGGTTCAAACTTTCTTCTAATCCAAGCCCTTCTGCCTATGCTCGCGGCACCGCCTAAAGCCTCCATCGTCCTTACGTCGTCCGGTGTTGGCCGTCGCGGGAAGGCCTACTGGGGGGCTTATGCAGTGTCCAAATTTGCGGTAGAAGGATTGACCCAAGTGCTTGCCAGCGAACTTGAGAACACCAGTGAGATACGCTGCAACGCGATCAACCCGGGAGCGGTGAATACCCGCATGCGCCGCGCAGCCTATCCAGCTGAGTCACCGGACAAGAACCCGGTGCCAGACGACATCCTAGCCAGCTACGTTTACTTGATGGACGACGCCAGTGCCAATGTCAATGGCATGAGTATCGACGCGCAGCCTGCCTCGTAGCAGCATCGCTACCGTCTACAGCGAATGAGCCCAATGCGTCAGTCGGCAAAGTTCATGCGAGAGTCGAAAGTTGAGAGTCAAGAGCCAATGGTCAAAAGCTAACGGGCAAAAGCCAGGCGTCTGAACCGAAGAGCTCAGAGGGTCTGAGGCTTTGCATGGAGTCCAGGGCTTCGCAAGGGCCATGCCCGCTACAGATACAGATAAAGACGACAGAGCAGCACCAGAGAGTAAACAGGAGCAGCGGGCGCTGGGCTGCGCAGGTTGTGGAACTCAGCGACGTCCCCGCAGTGAAGAATCCACGCGCGGCTTACGGCTACCGTCCTTAGCCTTAGCCGCAGCTTTTTTTTGTGAAGAGCGTGGGAGCGCTTTTTTGCGTTGCATTCGCTCCCGCCGCTGGTCTTCCGCGGGTCGATTTTTGCCGATTGCTTTCCTGTCCATGGCTGCCATCCGATAGAGAGTAGCGACCTCTTTATCTCCAAGCTCTAGCCAGCGTCCCTTTTTAACTTTTGAGGGAATGAACAACTCGCCATAGCGCACCCGCTTAAGTCGTGATACCTCGAAACCTTGCGACTCCCATAAGCGCCGCACTTCTCGGTTTCTGCCCTCCATAAGCACCACGTAGAACCAACGGTTCGTCCCTTCTCCGCCACCCGGTTGCACGTCAGTAAATCTGGCCATTCCATCTTCAAGCAACACCCCGTCTAGGAGTGCTTGAATGTGCTCTTCCTGAACGTCTCCCTTTACACGGACCAGGTACTCGCGTTCGATGTTTGCACTGGGATGCATAAGCGCGTTTGCCAGTTCCCCATCGGTGGTAAACAACATCAGACCCGAGGTGTTGTAATCAAGACGTCCAACGGAAATCCAACGGCCACTTTTGAGGCGCGGAAGACTTTCGAACACCGTCCGTCGTTCCTCCGGATCTTTCCGGGTACAGACTTCTCCGACCGGCTTGTGATAAAGGAGACACTGCGCGCGGTTTCGCTCAGCTGCCTGCAAACGCTTACCGTCGACCGCAATTCGCTGTTTGGGAAAGACCCGATCGCCCAGAACCGCGACCTGTTCATTGACGGTGACACGCCCCTCGCTTATCCAGCGTTCCATCTCCCGCCGCGAGCCTAGACCGCTACGAGCTAGAACCTTGTGCAACTTCTCTCCAGCTTTACTGGAGGATCCATCTTGATGGGAAGCGCTACGATCTTTGGTCATGATCTACGGAAACGGCGGCGTCGTCATGGTCTTCCAACGGCAAAGGCGAATCGACGCTCGATTCGTTGCTATCCTCCTGCGCATCCTCTCCTGGAAGACTGGGCGCGTCTTCAGCTGCGGCATCGTTCGCAGCCACCGGCTCGCTGAAGCCAAGCTCTGCATTGAGCGTTTCAAGATCACGGATATCGGCGAGGGCTGGTAGTTGATCAAGGCTCTTGAGGTTGAAGTAGTCGAGAAACTGACGCGTCGTTGCATACATCGCCGGGCGGCCGGGCACGTCACGATGACCAACGACACGTATCCACTCACGCTCATGGAGCGTGCGAATAATATTGGTGCTCACCGCCACTCCACGGATCTCTTCTATCTCACCGCGAGTAATAGGCTGGCGGTAGGCAATCAAAGCTAGGGTCTCTAGCAAGGCGCGAGAATAGCGTTGTGGACGTTCTTGCCACAGGCGACTTACCCAGGAGCTGTATTGCTCTCGAACTTGAAAACGAAAACCACTGGCAACTTCCGCCAGTTCGAAACCACGATCTTCGCAGTTGGCGGCAATTTCCCCAAGCGCTTCGCGAATTGAGGTGTTTTCCGGTTTCTCATGTTCCTCGAACAGGGCTGCGATATTCGACACGGTCAACGGTTTACCCGCTGCGAGAAGCGCGGCTTCGATGATGGGTACAAGGGCGCTAACGTCGCTCATTCTGCCCGCCCCTTAACGTGAATAGGCCCAAAGTTCTCCGTCTGTACAATTTCAACCAACGATTCCTTGATCAGTTCCATTATGGCGAGAAAAGTCACGACGACTCCCAGCTTGCCCTCCCGCGGAGAGAATAAGGACACGAAAGGTACAAATTGTTCTCCGTTAAGCCGTTCCAGCACCTCAGACATTCGCTCTCTAGTCGACAGCGCTTCTCGCTGCACCTGGTGACTCTCGTACATCTGGGCTCGCTTCAGCACATCGCTGAGGATGAGCAATAGCTCACGCATATCCACATCCGGTGCGGGCTGCTGCCGATCTACCGGGGGAGGTGCCGCATGGGCGACCCAGTTATCGCGCTCCATCCGCGGCAGTTCTTCGATATCTTCCGCTGCTTTCTTGAAGCGTTCGTATTCCTGTAGACGTCGTACGAGTTGCGCCCGCGGATCATCCTCTTCCTCTTCAACTGACTCGGACCGCGGCAGCAGCATGCGAGACTTAATTTCCGCCAACATCGCCGCCATCAGCAGATACTCGGCAGCCAATTCAAAACGCATGGAGTCCATTAAATCCACGTACTGCATGTACTGCTCGGTGATTTTCGAAACGTCGATATCCAGGATATCTAGATTCTGGCGGCGAATTAGATAAAGCAATAGATCCAGCGGACCTTCAAAAGCCTCCAGAAAAACTTCCAGAGCCTGAGGCGGTATGTACAGGTCTTTAGGCAATTCAGTCACGGCCTGGCCAAGGACGACCGCAAAGGGCATTTCCGCTTGGGTAGGCTGCGACACGGTTCCTTCCTGTGCAGCGGTAACCGATGGTTCTGTTGGCGCCACGGAAACTTGCGTCTCCGTCGCAGCGGTAACGACTTGGCCTTCGGAAGGGGCCTCGGTCATTGCTGTAACGTCGGCTACAGCAGGAGAGCTTTGCGCTAATTCGTTGGACTGTTTTTTTGCGAGTTCTTCTGCCACCCGGCCTGCTACCTAAAAACTGGGAAGTATAACTCACGCGGCCTCAAACGGCGCCGCATCACCCTTGCCGGCACGCAATAACATGGGCGTATCATCAGCGAGATCGACGACGGTAGTTGCCTCCATACCGCAATACCCTCCATCGATAACCAAATCGACCGAATGTTCTAGTAGGTCACGAATTTCATAGGGATCAATCAAGGGCAAATCATCACCGGGCATAATCAGTGTCACACTCATCAAGGCCTCCCCCAGGTCCTGCAGAAGATCGAGGGCGATCGGATTGCCCGGAACACGAAGCCCAACGGTGCGCCGCTTTGGATGCATGAGCCGTCGGGGCACCTCCGAGGTTGCCTTTAGGATGAAGGTATAAGGGCCAGGCGTATGATGTTTGAGCAGCCGATAGACTGAGTTATCGACCCGTGCGTAGCTAGCGATTTCCGAAAGATCTCGACATACGAGAGTAAAGTTGTGCCGATCATCAAGCTTGCGAATTCGTCGAATACGGTCAAGGGCTGATTTATTGCCAAGTTGGCAGCCTAAGGCGTAGGCGGAGTCGGTCGGGTAGACGACAACCCCACCACCACGAACAATATCCGCTGCCTGACGGATCAGGCGAGCCTGCGGATTGTCTGGATGGATCTGAAAAAACTGGCTCATTCAAGCTCTCGAGCTACCGAAATATTCATAGGTTCGCAGCCTTGCCGTCTCCTCTTACTCACTAACGGACGAATAAAACGAGTATTCGCTAGGCGGCCTGGCTTAACAAAAGCAGGTGACGAATGCGCGGCGAGCCAGACCCTCCGCCACCGCTGTAAAATTGGTCCTCAGCTACGGCGAACAACGCTTGGAAATCGATCACCGCCTTCAGCTACCTCCAGTTGGAAACACTGAAAAAATCGTTTTGCTTTACAATGCGGTCCACTTAGGCGCGCGGCATTTTAACACCGAGCGGCCGCTGTGCACCGAACAAGGGCACTCAACAGAGAATATGAGCCAACACTTAAGAATATGAGCCTACATATAAACGTATGAGACAGTTACTCGAACTTCTGCCGATCGTTTTGTTTTTTGTGGTCTATCAAATGGACGGGCAGACGCTATCCTTCGCCGGGCTGAGCCATGAAGTCGATGGAATCTTCTCAGCAACAGCAGTTCTGATAGCTGCCACCGCCGTACAGGTGCTGCTTACCCGGCTTCTCGACGGGAGTTGGGAAAAACGCGCCTTGTGGACCTTGGTCGCCGTTGGCGTTTTTGGCGGTGCGACGCTGATTCTTCGTGATCAAACCTTTATTCAGTGGAAGCCGACGGTATTCAACTGGGCGTTGGCCGTTACTTTTCTTGGCTTCCATCTGTTTTCAAAACGCAACCTATTGCAGCGGATTCTCGGCTCGCAAATCGAGCTCCCCGCACGGGTTTGGGCCCAACTTAACTGGCTTTGGATTGCGAATTTCAGCGTAGTCGGTGCGCTCAACCTCTATGTAGCCTATCGCTTTAGTGAAGCCACTTGGGTAAGTTACAAACTCTACTCCGCAATTGGTTTTACGCTGTTGTTAGCAGTTCTTACGGCGGTGATCATAAGCCCCCATCTGCAGGCAGCCGAAACAGCAACAGCGAAGGACGCGGCTCCCACCGGGGAATCTGCGTCTACCACCTCCAGCCCCTCCGATCGCTAAACCCCGGTGAACTCATCGCACCTTAGAGGTAGTTAAGGAAAGCTGTGTACTACGCTATTTTTGGCACTGACAAACCAAACAGCCTCGCACTTCGGAAGCAAGTGCGTCCTGCCCATATTGAACGAATCGGTGAGCTGGTCAGTCAGGGACGTTTACTCACTGCCGGCCCGCATCCTGCGAACGACCAGCACGACCCGGGAGACGCCGGATTTACCGGAAGCTTAATTATCGCCGAGTTTGACTCCCAGCTCGAAGCAGAGCGGTGGGCCGAGCAGGATCCCTACTGGACCGAGGGCGTGTTCGATTCGGTGGTCGTCAAACCCTACAAGCAGGTTCTACCCGAATGAGACTCGCTAGAAAATTATCGTTAGACGCCTGTTTACTAATAGCAGCGCTTTACTTTCCCTTCACCAGCGATTCAGCGCTGGCGCAGAATGGAAGCTATGTGGGCGACGGGGTGTTTATCGTGCTTCACGCGGGGCCTGGGGCCAACTATCGCTGGCTTGGAAAGTTGACTCCGGGAACAACGCTTACCGAGCTGCAACGACCTGACGGTGGCGACTGGACTGAAGTGCGCACGCAGCGAGGTACTGTTGGCTGGGTGCAAACGGAGTTCCTAACCAACGATCCACCAGCACAGACACGCCTGCCGGTGGTCCAGCGGCAATTGGTAGAAGCCGAAAAAGAAGCGGCGGCGGCGCGTTCCAACGCGACGAAACTCAACGGCGAAAGAGACGAGCTAAAGAGTGAGCTTGAGAAACAAAAAGCGGCGTTGCAACAGATTACCGAAGAGCTCGC
>JBCCQO010000181.1:0-7039 GCA_039024595.1 Pseudomonadota bacterium
CCTCAAGGGTAGCGTCGACATCATGCTACGACGCTATTTCCAAGGAGCGTTCGAGTACCAAGGGGCGTTCGAGAGCGCCTTCTGATTCTCGCGCGTAACGAACTTTTCTTCAGGACATTCCGGGCTCGGCCCGAGGACTGAGCGACCGCTCGTTTATGGAAGCCCTGTGAAAACGCGACCTAAGAGACGACGCAGCCATTCAAGGTCGACTCCAAATAGGTCTCATTTAGCGAGGTACACTCTGGAAACGTACATGCCAGTGTGGCCCGCTCTAGGTGAGCCTACTCTAATCAAGCCCACGGAATCGGCTTGTTACGACCTACCTACCCTTGTCCTGGTCCTTGCTTTTCGAAAAACGACCGGCGGGACAGGCGAGAATCGAAGGGCGCGTCTCCCAGACGCGAGAGGCTTTAGACCTTGGTCACATCCTCTGCCTGCAAGCCCTTTGGGCCCTCGACGACCTTGAATTCTACCGCTTGGCCCTCGTTCAAAGAGCGGTAACCGTCCCCCTGGATAGATCTAAAGTGGACGAATACATCTCCGTCAAAGCCATCACCGGTAATAAAACCAAAGCCTTTTGCATTGTTGAACCATTTAACTGTGCCGTTGACGCGCTCAGTCATTCCCAATCCCTCGCTACCTATTTTTGAGGGCACCATCTGGATACAACCTCTTACAGAGCTGATCTTTTGATGCCAGTTGCTAATCGGCTCTCCGGCCAATTTTTATGCTTTGTGATGATTCACAAGCCGCTTTTTATAACGTGCAGTAGCATGCGGACCGCGGTATGACAGCTAGATTTTGTCCAACTGTTCTCGTTGCTGCTCAAGTTTGCTCGTAGCCTCTTTGAGTGACGCGAGTTTTTCGCGCTCTTTGCTCACAACCGCAGCGGGCGCTTTACTGACGAAGGACTGATTATCCAGTTTCTTTTCCACTCTCTCCAACTCAATCCGTAGTTTGTCCAACTCTTTGTCCAACCTACGAAGCTCCGCTTTCTGGTCGATAATCCCCGCTAGAGGAACGAGAATCTCCAGATTTTTCGCTAGTCCGGTCGCTGCCAACGGCGCTTCTTCACCAGTCAGCCAGGAGATTGAGTCGACGCCCACTAGGTCTTTAAGGAAGGGTTCGGTCTGTTCGAGGAAGATTCTGTCCGCGTCTACGCCAGCACGGAGCAGTACGGGTACCCTTTTGCTTGGCGGTATATTCATTTCTCCCCTAATCCCGCGTACCGCCAGGGCAAAACCTTTGACCCAAGCCATGGCCTCGATGGCTTCTTTGTCTTCTCGATCTGCTCTGCGCTCGGGGAATGCTTCCAGCATGATGCTTGGCCCGCCACGATTCAGTTTTACCTTGACCCGCTGCCAGATATCCTCGGTAATGAATGGCATCAGCGGGTGGAGGGCGCGAAGAGATCGTTCCAGTACATCCAGTAAGGTGTGCTGAATGCCCAATCTATCTTTCATGGAGGGAGCATCGCGTAAGGAAACCTTCGCCAGCTCTAGGTACCAATCGCAGTACTCGTTCCAAAAAAACTCGTACAAAGCTTGCGAGGCCAGGTCGAAGCGATAGTTTTCAAAGGCCTCAGTGACACGCGCCAGCATCGATTGCAGTTCTGCTTCAATCCAGCGCTCCGCAATAGCAGGGGACCATTGCTGCTGCTGAAAGGCAGCCGCGTCGAAGTCCTCGCAATTGCTCAACACAAACCGGGCCGCATTCCAGATTTTGTTACAGAAGTTCCGGAAGCCTTCAATTCGCCCGATGTCGAATTTAATGTCTCGCCCCGTTGCGGCTAGGGAGTAGTAGGTAAAACGCAGTGCATCTGTTCCGTAGGCATTGATACCATCCGGAAACTGGCGCTGGGTTGCTTTTCGAATTCGCTCCGCCTGTTGCGGCTGCATGAGGCCAGCGGTGCGCTTTTCTAGGAGCGAATCGAGCGTAATACCATCGATGAGATCAATAGGGTCGATCACATTGCCCTTTGATTTCGACATCTTTTGTCCTTCGCCATCGCGTACAAGGCCGTGCACATATACTTCTCGAAACGGTACCTCGCCCTTCATATGCAATGTCAGCATGATCATGCGTGCGACCCAGAAGAAGATAATGTCGAAGCCAGTGACGAGGACGCTGCTTGGATGATATCTCTTGAGTCGTTCTGTATCTTCTGGCCAGCCGAGCGTACTGAAGGTCCACAGCCCGGAGGAAAACCAGGTATCTAGAACATCTTCGTCTTGGTGCAGGCTTATCTCATCGGAGATCGAATGGGCTTTGCGTACTTCCGCTTCACTTCTGCCGACGTAACAGGCGCCGTTGTCGTCATACCAAGCGGGGATTCGGTGCCCCCACCACAGTTGGCGGCTGATGCACCAATCCTGGATGTTGTTCATCCAGGCAAAATAAGTGTTCTCCCACTGCTGCGGGACAAAGCGAATGGCACCGTCTTGGACTGCAGCGATAGCCGGCTTTGCTAGAGTTTTGGCATCAACAAACCATTGGTCTGTTAGAAACGGCTCAATCACCGCTCCGCTACGGTCGCCTCGAGGCACTTTCAGGACATGATCATCAATGCGCTCCAATAACCCCGCATCCTGCAGTTCTTGGACGATCTGCCTCCGCGCATCGAAGCGATCAAGGCCCTGGTAAGGGGCCGGGGCAGCGGCGCTTATGGCCGCGTTTTCGTCAAAAATATTGATCTTGGGCAGTTTATGGCGCTCTCCCATCGCATAGTCGTTGAAATCGTGCGCAGGGGTTATCTTTACGCAACCACTTCCAAACTCTGGATCGACGTAGTCATCGGTAATGATGGGTATGTCACGGTCACACAGCGGAAGGCGGATGGTTTTTCCTACCAGTGACCGATAGCGCTCATCATTTGGGTGCACCGCGACTGCGGTGTCCCCAAGCATGGTTTCCGGTCGAGTCGTTGCGACGGTTACGTGACCGTCTCCGTCGGTTAGTGGATAGCGAATGTGCCAGAGAGAGCCCTTCTCCTCCTCGGAAACCACCTCTAAATCAGACACGGCTGTGTGTAAAATCGGGTCCCAATTCACAAGCCGCTTACCACGATAGATAAGTCCTTCATCGTGTAGCCGAACGAAGGTCTCGATGACCGCCTCGGAAAGGCCCGGGTCCATTGTGAAACGTTCTGATCCCCAATCCGGTGAGGCGCCGAGCCTGCGGAGCTGCTGCGTTATCGTGCCTCCGGATGTTTCTTTCCATTCCCAAACCTTGTCGATGAAAGTTTTTCGTCCCAAACTTTTTCGGTCCAGTCCTTCGGCGGCTAGCTGTCGCTCGACGACCATCTGGGTAGCGATCCCTGCGTGATCGGTACCGGCTTGCCACAGGGTGTCAAAGCCTTGCATGCGGTGATAGCGGATCAGCGCATCGATGATGCTCTCTTGAAACCCGTGACCCATATGCAAGCTTCCAGTCACATTGGGAGGAGGTATCATGATGCTGTAGGTATCTTCGGCGGGCCGTGGTGCAAAATAGGAATTTGATTCCCACTCTTGATACCAGCGGCGCTCGAGTTCGGCAGGTTGAAACTTACTTTCCATCAGATGTTCTTAATAGCGGGGACGATTTGCTTACTGGGCGTATTGTTCGGCTCTTTCTTATTGGCCGGTATGGCATCTGGTCGGGCGCCGCTCGGAATGGCTGCGCTCGATGGTGGCCTTTTCGCATTCGCGGTGAATTATACGCTGGCGAGATTGTGCTGTTCCAATGGATAGCCTCTAGCACGATAGATGCGATAGGAGTCGCGCAAGGCCTGTAAGCGCTGGGGCTCTTGATTTACCAGCTCCGCTACCCGCTTAAAGCGGGAGAAGAACTGGGGGATTTCACCGCGCAAATTGATCAGCAGGTCGTTATGGGTCCCAGGTTCTTGGGTCCAACCAATACTGATCGGTGCTTCTCGTTCGCTCAGCTCCCCTTCCTGTTCTCCTGGTATTAGCGGCGCAATTGAATGAGGCAAAAAGCTGCTTGGGCGAAAGGTCCACAGACGCTCGTCCAGCTCTCTGGCCTGAGCCTCGCTCTCACAATATAGGTACACACGGTGCCCTCGGCAAAAGGCCTTATCGGTTAAGCGCAGCGCAAGACGTAGGCGGCTATCTGCTTCTGCCGTATCGATGATGTAGAAGCCAACCTTGGTCACGAATCTTCGCTGCAGCTCACTAGGTATTGAGTCAGCAGTCCTACAGGACGCCCAGTTGCGCCTTTCGGACTGGAGTGCCAGGCTGAGCCAGCGATGTCTAGGTGTGCCCAGGGGTAGGCATTGGCAAAGTGTGAAAGAAAGCAGGCTGCCGTCACGCTCCCCGCACCCGGACCCCCGATGTTGGCGAGGTCGGCAAAGTTGCTATTAAGCTGGCGCTTATATTCATCCCACAAAGGCATTCGCCATGCGCGGTCGTTACTTTCCTCGCCGGCGGCTAGCAGCGCATCGGCGAGCATATCGCTATTGGCGTAGAGCCCAGAAGCCTGACTTCCAAGCGCGACGATGCACGCACCGGTCAACGTTGCTGCGTCGATTACACTGGCGGGCTTAAAACGTTCGACATAGGTCAGCGCATCACATAGCACGAGTCGCCCTTCGGCGTCCGTGTTGAGTATTTCGATCGTGGTTCCATTCATGGCGGTGACCACATCGCCGGGTTTTGTCGCGGTACCACTGGGCATGTTTTCTGCTGCGGCAATCACCATGACGACATTCAACGGTAGCTTCATGGATATCACCGCATGCATAGCGCCCAACACGCTCGCTGCGCCGCCCATGTCGAACTTCATTTCGTCCATCTTGGCGCCGGGTTTCAAGGAGATTCCGCCGCTGTCAAAGGTAATACCTTTTCCCACGAGGGCGTGAGGCGCATCCCCTTTTTTACCACCTTGGTATTCCAATACGATGAGTTTCGCAGGAGTCTCTGTTCCAGCGGTTACCGAAAGCAGCGAGTGCATGCCAAGATCGTACATGGCTTTTTCGTTGAGCACTTTGCAGCTCGCTTTCGGGGATCGCCGCGCTAGCGCCTTGGCTTGTTTGGACAGGTAGTCTGGCGTACAGATATTGGCGGGAAGATTGGCAAGCTCGCGCGCAAAGTTGATCCCATTCCCTACCTCGCCGCCCCGGTTCAGCGCGGTCTTGACCGCCTTTAAATCGCTTCCACTGCCGAGACTAACGCTGAAGCGCTTCAGTCTACTTGCCGCTTTCGGTTTGCTTAGAGTTTTGGTGTAGCGATAGGCCTGATAAGTCTGCTCTTTAGCGAGCGTCAGGAAAAACCACTCCCGATCTTTCTTATCCAGCGCCATACCTCCCGCTAAAAACATCGCATCAGCGGCGCTGGTCTTCTGCACCTGCGTAGCGGCGACCTTACCCATCTTCGCTAACTGATTTCGATTTGGTTTCTTTTGGCCCATCCCAAGGAGCAGGACCCTCTGTAGCTCACCACCGCTGTGGAGCATTAGGGCAGCTCCTGCATCACCGCTGAAGTCTCCTCGCTTTAACGCGGCGCTGATCGCCCCTCCCACCGCTTTGTCCAGCGCTTTTTCGCGCCGACCTAAGGTCTGGTTTGGGCATAGGGGAAGCACCACGCACGCTGATCGATCCGGGGTGCTCTGATTGTCGATGCGCGCGCTGAAGCGAATGTTTGTCATGATTAGATGCTCATTCCTAGAAAAGACTGCTCGGTGCAAAAAGCGCCGTAGTGTAAGATGAACTCGCTCTAAACTGAACTGCTAGAAAGCAACTCCTGTGGCGGCGGCGTTTAGAGCGAAACGCTGGTCAACGGTGATCGGTTCAATCTCAGCAGCAGACACACCGAATTTGAGAGTACAGTGCGAGTTGGGCGTTACCTTGCAAATGATGTGATCGGCCACACGGGTGCCGTGACCCTCGTGCTACTGGCAATCTTCATTACGGGTCGGTTCGTGAAATACCTGGCTCAAGCGGCAACCGGTGAGCTTGCCGCCGATATTCTTCTTCCGATCATGTTTTACCGCTTGCCGGGTTTTCTCGAACTCCTGTTACCCCTTGGCTTATTCATCGGAATCTTGATGGCCTATGGTCGTCTTTACGTTGAAAGCGAGATGGTGATTCTTTCTGCTTGTGGTTTAGGCCCATTACGCCTTGCAGCGCTCACGCTTCTGCCTGCCTTTTTGGTGACTGCGATCGTCGCCACCCTCGCACTTTATTTGACCCCTATTGGGGCGCAACGGGCAGAGCAGCTTCTTCGAGCGCCCAGTGCGATGCAGGGATTGCAACTGGTGGGCGAAGGCCGCTTCCAGGCCTGGGGAGGTGGTGATGGGATAAGTTATGCGAAGCGTATCGATGAAGAAAATGGACTGCTAGAGCGCGTATTTCTGTACGAAGAACAGACGGAGAACGACGGGGAGGGCGGGGGTGTCAGCCTTACCGTCGCTCAGCGTGGTGAAGTTGTGAGGAGGAGTGATCTAGGCGCCCGTTATTTGGAGCTGCAAGAGGGCGTGCGATACACCGGTGTGATCGGTCGCGCAGATTTTAGCGTTGTTGAATTCGAACGGTTTGGTCAACGGCTGCCGGATCTTCAAGTTAATAAAAGGCGGGACGAGGTTGACGGTAAGCCAACACTCGACCTCCTTGACTCGTCGTCCAGCGAGGAACGAGCGGCGCTCCATTGGCGTCTGTCTCTGGCGGTTATGGTTCCTATTGTCGCCCTGCTAGCCCTCAGTCTGAGTAAAACGAATCATCGCCGTGGTCGTTATCTGCAGCTAGTGCCGGCGCTCCTTGTGCACCTGTGTTATCTACTCCTACTCGCAAGCGCGCGCACGCGCGCCGCGGAGGGGGAGGGTGATGTAGAACAACTCTGGCTGATACATGGCGGTTTTGCCCTATTGGCCGCGCTGCTTTTGTTCTGGCCAAGCCTCCGCCAAGTGTCTAAACACTAATGGGAAAAATCGATTGGTATCTTGCTGCGGTGGTCTGGCGCAGCACGTTGCTAGTACTGCTCGTTATCGTCGGTATCGATGCGCTATCTGCCTTTATCGATGAGTCGGATAGTAGAAGTGATCGTTA